>CAZYQR010000173.1:0-6032 GCA_964649755.1 uncultured Maribacter sp.
ATATTCTTGTTTTAAGAATGAAACAACCATGTTTATTATGAATAAATCACTCATTTCACTCTGCTTGACCCTAGGATTCTTCTTTTTAAGTTACGCTCAAACAGGCAAGGTCTATGACAATCTTACCATGACAAGTAAAATCTTGAAAAGTGAACGCAAGTATGCGGTATATCTGCCACCCGACTATGAAACATCAGAGCGAAGTTATCCTGTACTATACTTATTGCATGGTGCTGGTGATGACCAAACAGGTTGGGTACAATTTGGTGAGGTTTTGAGAATTACAGATAATGCCATTAAAGATGGTACGGCAACACCAATGATTATTGTAATGCCAGATGCGAATACAGGCCAACGCGGTTATTTTAACCAAGGTGACTGGAATTATGAAGATTTCTTTTTCGAAGAGCTATTACCATATGTTGAACAAAAATATCGCATCAAAGGGGAAAAGCGATATCGTGCGGTTGCAGGACTTTCCATGGGTGGTGGTGGCTCTTTTATGTATGCCTTGCATCATCCTGAGTTATTTTCATCGGCCTGTCCTTTAAGTGCGTACGTAGGTCCCTTAACTATTGAAGAATATAAAGAAAGATTAAAAAGGAATAATGAAAATTATTCTGATGAGGAAATTCAAAAATACTTTGAACACCATAATGCTCTCAATTTAATTGAAAATGTTCCTGTTGATGATATTAAATCCGTTCGATGGTATATAGATTGCGGCGATGATGATTTCCTATTTGAAGGCAATAGCCTGGTACATATTGCCATGAAAAAGAAAGAAATCCCACATGAATACCGGGTTAGGGAGGGAAGACATAGCTGGACATACTGGCGTGAATCCCTGCCAAAAGTCCTGGAGTTTGTGTCACAGGCGTTTCATCAATATTAATATAATGAACAAAAAAAGACTCTTATTACAAGTATTGGCTGCTGTACTTCTGTATGTTATTATTTCCTTGATATTGGAAAAAGAATATTCCAATGAAATAATAATACGCGAAGTTTTGGAGGGCCTAATCTTTGGAGCCCTATATGGAGTTTTTATTTGGTTTAGGGAAAAATGGAAGCAGCGGGAATAATTCCCAAAGCTATCCTAGTTAAGTTAGGTAAGTAAAAAAGTGAACGCTTTCCTCGCCCGTTTTAACCAATTACTTGGCGAACAATTGCCCCATATCTTTAAAAGCCTTGAATTCCAGTGCGTTCCCGGCTGGATCTAAAAAGAACATGGTCGCTTGTTCCCCAACAAGCCCCTCAAATCTTATATAGGGCTCAATGACGAATTCCACGCCTTTTGATTTTAACTCCTCTGAAAAGGTTTGAAAGGTGTCCCAAGTTAGTACTACACCATAATGGGGCACAGGCACATCCTTTCCATCCACTGGATTGGTATGCAATTCTTCTTGGGATTTAGGCTTGTAATGAATTACCAATTGATGTCCGAATAAATTAAAATCTACCCAGTGGTCGCTGCTTCGACCTTCTTCACAATTGAGTATTTCGCCATAGAATTTACGGCATTCAGCCAAATTGTGAACAGGTATGGCAATATGGAAAGGAGATACGTTTTGCATGGTGAAATAGTTTGATTAAATGTAGGCTATTTCTATGATTTAATAAAGTCCATTATGCGATGGCTCACTTCGTCTTGATGCATGGAATGACCAAATCCATTGGTTTTGAATAACTTACTGTTTTTCCATGTGGCATGTACTTGTTCTGAAGCACTAAAGGGGGCAATTGTATCTTCTTTATCGTGAATAACAAGTCCTTTTTTTGACAGATGACCTTTAAATTGAGATGTTGAGAATTCATGTATTCTATAACCAAATTGTTCCAAGAAGTAATTATCCAATCCTGTCATGACTACATCATTGAATTTTAGCAATTGTTGGTAATGGACCATTATGTCTTGCAGTCTTGATGGAGATCCAATGGTTACGATTTTATCTATTTCTTCATTGGGGTATTTCTCTTGATTATACAAAGAATTCATACCGCCAACAGAATGTCCTATTAATATTTTTGGGTTGTAAAAATCTATTACAGCTTTAGTGCATTCGGTATATAGGGGCACATTAAATAAGGCTCCCGAAGAATGACCATGGGCCGGAGCATCAAAGGCAACAATATTGTAGTCTTCGTTTTTTAGAAAGGAGATTAAGTTTTGCCATCGAAAGGCATTGCTTTCCCATCCATGCAATAATAAAATTGTTTCTTTATTTCCTTGCCAATGGTAAGTTTGTAACTCTAAGTCCATGGCCTTTATTCTGAGACTTTTAGCTTGTTCCAAAAATTCCCGTTGTTCAGGTCTGACTCTACCTTTTCTGGGTGTACAGAATAGTGCAAAGGCTTTTTCCACCGCTTTTTTCTTGGAGAAAGTCGCCAATACATTAAAGTAGGAGCCGTAAACCAACGGAAGGTATTTGTTGAGTTGTTTTCTCATTATTCAATAAAGGAATTGATTTTTAAAAAATGAATACAGCGTTAAAACCGGTTTTATCAAAAATCTAATCCCAACCAATCATCAAATATTTGATTTTAGCATTGTCTGGAACCTGTACGGCGTCAATATTCGGACTTGAAACATATCTTAGACTTGCAGGTAACTCGCTCTTGTCTATTGTAAAATACACATCGCTGTCTTTAACGAAAATCACAATGTTGTTTATCGAGGTTACGATTTTCTGGATGGTATATTTTTCTTTGATGTCCTTGAATGTACTGTTAAGTCCAATACCCCTATCAGTTTTGAATCTTGGGTCGTTAACCCTTACATTCTGGATTTTCGGAATACTATCGGTACTTGGTGTCAAAGTCAAAAGATGACTACCTCCTTTTTCATAGATGTTTATATTTCTAGCGCCAAAACCCAATGCCAATTTCATGGTATCCTTTACGATGGAATCCTGGTCATAAATGACACCCAAATCCCGAACAAGACTAATTTTATCAAGTTTGCCAACTGTGGTATTGGAAATTAGAAAAGTAGTGTCTTTTTCTTCAGTACATTGTGCCATAAACGTAATCGCGAAAATGGCGGTAACAATAAAAATCTTCTTCATATTTTATTATCGCATTACTTTTTTTAATACCCCTAAAACCCCGCGAATAAAAGTGGCACTAGTCAATACCTTGATAATTGGGTTTTGTCTCGTACTTCTTCTGGTAGATGTTCTTCTACTCGTTGGTTTTTCTCTTTCTTTTTCGGCCTCCTTTTCAGCCTTTTCTATTTTTTCATTGAGTATTTCATAGGCACTTTCCCTATCTATTTCTTTGTTGTATTTACCAACCAAGTCAGAATTCTTGATAACAGACCTAAGCTCCCCATCGGTAAGCACATCCATACGACTCATTGGCGCACGCAATAGCGTTGCAGCTAATGGTGTTGGTCTGCCTTTTTCATCCAAGACGGAAATCAAAGCTTCACCGATACCCAATGAAGTCAATACTTCTTTGGTATCATAATACTCTGAAATTGGATAATTCTCAGCCGTTAATTTAATTGCCTTTCTATCCCTGGCTGTAAAAGCCCGTAGGGCGTGCTGCACCTTAAGGCCCAATTGCGCCAATACTTCATTGGGCACATCAGTAGGGTTTTGGGTTACAAAATAAAGGCCAATGCCTTTAGAACGAATTAATTTAACGATACTTTCAATTTGATCCAATAAAGCTCGCGAAGCTTCCTTAAAAATCAAGTGGGCTTCATCAATAAAAAGTATCAATTCTGGTCTATCACTATCTCCTTGTTCAGGAAACGTAGAATATATTTCGGCCAAAAGGCTTAACATGAATGTAGAGAATAGCTTAGGACGGTCTTGAATATCCGTTAATCGAATGATGTTTATATAGCCTCTTCCGTTTTCATCAATCCTGGTCAAATCATCTACTTCAAAAGATTTTTCGCCAAAAAACAAATCAGCACCTTGCTGTTCCATTTCAATGATCTTCCTCAAGATGGTGCCTGTAGAACTCGTTGAAATTCGACCGTATTCCTTGGCGAATTCTTTCTTTCCTGCTCCTGTGGCATATTGCAATACTTTTTTAAAATCCTTAAGATCCAGAAGTGGTAATTTATTGTCATCACAGTATTTGAATACCACGGCAACAATACCCTCCTGGGTTTCGGATAAATCCAATATTCGCGATAAGAGTACAGGTCCGAATTCTGAAACCGTGGCCCGTAATTTAACCCCATCTTGTTCCGAAAGGGAAAGAATCTCAACAGGAAAACTTTTAGGCTCAAACGGAATACCTATTTTTTCATGCCGTTCATCAATTTTAGGATGTCCCGGACTTGGCTGGGCAATACCACTAAGATCTCCTTTAAGGTCCATCAGTAAAACGGGAATACCTTTGTCAGATAAATTCTCTGCAAATACTTGAAGTGTTTTGGTCTTACCTGTACCCGTGGCTCCAGCGATTAGGCCATGACGGTTCAGCGTTTTTAGAGGAACTTTTACTAAAGCATTGGTTACAGCTTCACCATCAAGCATTGCTGCGCCCATCGTTATGAAATCACCTTTGGTAGTATACCCTTTTTCTATATGCGCAAAGAATTCGTCCTTGGTACTCATGAAGTCTAATTTTTCATAAAAATAGGGCATTTTTAGGCAACAATAAAACGAGAAGTTAGTACTATCTTTGCCAAATGGTAAATGAGGATGTTTTAGCATTGGTAAACAAAGGATTGATGCTTCCGTTGATGGAAGAATTTTATACAATTCAAGGTGAGGGTTATCACAAGGGGACAGCTGCTTATTTTATTCGTGTAGGGGGCTGTGATGTTGGTTGTCATTGGTGTGATGTAAAGGAAAGTTGGAATGCCGAGACACATCCACCAACTGATATTGAAAGTATTGTTGAAAAAGCGGCCAAAAATTCAGATACAATCGTTGTTACTGGGGGCGAGCCTTTAACTTGGGATATGGGACCATTGACCCAAGCTTTGAAAACAAAGAATGTTCAGACACACATTGAAACCTCGGGCGCATATGAGCTTACTGGGGATTGGGATTGGATTTGCCTATCGCCAAAAAAAAATAAGTTGCCATCAGGTAAAATCTATAACGAGGCCCATGAGCTAAAGGTTATTGTTTACAATAAGCATGATTTGATTTTTGCTGAAGAACAGGCTCTAAAAGTGAACAAGGATTGCATGCTATACCTGCAACCAGAATGGAGTGTTCGGGAAAAGATAATCCCCTTAATTGTGGATTATGTGATGGAAAACCCCAAATGGAAAGTATCGCTACAAACCCATAAGTATTTGAATATTCCGTAGATTAGTCAGTAGTCATAAACCTGAAAACTGCCAACTGCAACTATTTTTATCTACCACCGTTCGTTTGAAGGTCTAAAACACATTCCAAGCCTAAATCAGGGGCATCAGCGATTCCTTTCGAAGCTCTATTTTCAAGCATTTTTTTCATTCCTGCTCCAAACTGTAATTCTGCTCTCATGAGACAACCATCAACATTGCAATGGTTTTCGGCATCAACATCTTCGTGGTCATTTACTGGTGTTGAACCTAGGTCTACTAGCCCCAACAAATGTCCAAATTCATGGTTTAAAGTAGCGGTCTCTACATCACTTACAGAAACCAAATTGCTTTTACTAGCCAAGGTGCGAATGGTATCTTCATAAATAACCATTGAAGTATTCAAATAAACAGCTCCAAGAGTTACCAAGTCTTCTGACTCAATATCATCCTCAGAAGGGGCATCGGCAAAATAAATATAAATGGCCAAGGTACTTCCATCATTATATACCGTTCTGTTCTCCTTCTCTAAATCAAAAATCTCGTCAAGTGTGAGTTTTTCTTCATTAGGGGAAGGCAGTTCTTTATATACCAATTCAATATCCTGTTTAAAGGAATGCTGTTCTAGAAAGGAAACAAAGTCGGTCATTGAAGTTGAAGTTGGCCTGAATCCTTCTACATAAGCAATTTCTATTTGTAATTTATCAAAGGTGTTGTTCGAAAGAATCTCGTTGGCAGAATCCCCCGTAGTTTTTAAATTTGCAGTTTT
>CAZYQR010000174.1:0-5983 GCA_964649755.1 uncultured Maribacter sp.
GTGGCCTTTGCTTTTTATCTTTTTGTTCCCGTATTGATTTTAAGATCAATACGGTCCAAATTCTCGATGACCTCAAAAATGGAACGCCCATAATGATTAGCGGCAACCACTAATTTGTCAATGGTTGTTTGCCCTATTCCTCGCGTTGGAAAGTTTATAATACGCTTAAGGGCTTCCTCGTCCTTAGGATTGATAACCAGTCGTAAGTACGATAATACATCTTTTATTTCCTTGCGCTGGTAAAAAGAAAGTCCACCGTAAATACGATAAGGAATATCCCTTTTTCTAAGCGCATCTTCAATGGCCCTGGATTGTGAATTTGTACGGTACAATACTGCAAAATGGCCATTTGGAAGTTGGTTTTGCATTTTATTCTCAAAAATGGAACCAGCTACAAACCTTCCCTCCTCTGCATCGGTTGTGCTTCGATGTATTTTTATCGCTGCCCCTTCATCATTGGCCGTCCAAACCACTTTTTCAAGTTGGTTTTTATTTTTCGCGATTATAGAATTTGCGGCATTTACAATATTCTTGGTAGATCGATAATTTTGCTCCAAACGGTACATGCCCACGTTATCGTAATCCCGCTGAAAGTTCAATATATTAGTGATATTGGCGCCTCTGAATGAATAGATACTTTGCGCATCATCACCAACGACGCATATATTTTGATACCTATCTGACAGCGCCTTTACAATTAAATACTGTGAATGATTGGTATCTTGATACTCATCGACCAAAATGTACCTAAACCTATCTTGGTATTTCATCAATACCTCAGGAAACCTAGTCAAAAGCTCATTGGTCCGCAATAATAGATCATCGAAATCCATTGCGCCTGCCTTGAAACATCGATTTACATATTCCTCGTAAATATCGCCCAGTCTTGGACGTTTGGCCATGGCATCAGCTTCAATCAAGTCAGGGTTTTGCATATAAGCCTTCACTGTTATCAAACTGTTCTTATAAGACGATATTCGATTTTGAATCTGTTTGTATTTATATATATCCTTATCAAGCCCCTTTTCCTTGATGATGGAAGCTATCAGTCTTTGGGAATCCTGTGTATCATAAATAGTGAAATTACTTGGGTACCCCAATTTATCGCCATCAAAACGCAATAGCTTAGCGAAAACAGAATGGAAAGTTCCCATCCATAAATTTTTAGCTTCTGAATTCCCAACAATATCAGCGATACGCTTTTTCATTTCCCTTGCTGCCTTATTGGTAAAAGTCAAAGCCAGAATGTTAAATGCATCTACACCTTGTGCCATAAGGTGGGCAATACGATACGTTAAAACCCTTGTTTTTCCTGACCCCGCACCGGCAATAACCATTAACGGCCCGTCTTTATGAAGTACAGGGGCCTTTTGGGCATCATTCAAATCATCAATAAAGGTTTTCAATATTTTGTAAAATTTAGAACCGTGAATTTAACCATAATTCAGCGCATCCTAAAATCATCTCCCAATAATTATGAACAATGAAAATAGATTATTCTTCTAATTTGAATATATTTAAGGATTCAAAAAAACAGCATGCCAAAATTAGTAAAAGCCCTCTCCCTATTAACTTTCACATTTTGTATTTCCGTCAATGCCCAATCTAAAAAATCAGGGCCTATCATTACTGATTTTGGGGAGGTTTGGGAAATAAGTGATCCCGATTATAAAATTGACAGTAACTTGGAGTTAAAAGCGGTTTTTGACATCATGAATTCACCTGAAAACCATGATAAGATAAATGCAACTATTGAAACCGCCGCTCGTTTTTTGAACATGCATGCCCAAAGTGGCGTACCGGTAGATCAGCTCAAAATTGCCTTGGTTGTACATAATAAGGCTTCGAAAGATATTATCACCAATGAAGCCTATCAAAAGCGATATGGCACCAACAATCCCAATTCTGATTTGGTACAGGCATTATTGGATGCTGGTGGACAAATCATTTTTTGCGGACAATCTTCCTTATCCCGAGGTTTTCCAAGAGAAGAACTTATTGATGGGGTGCAATTATCGCTTTCGGCAATGACAGCTTTGATTCAATTACAACATGAAAAATATAGACTTATTAAATTTTAAATCAAATACTTATGAATAAATGTATTAGTATGGCGGTGCTTCTTTTTGGAGGTTTTGCAATGGCACAGCATTCAGGACTTGAAAAGGATTACTCCGCTATTGAAAGCAAGGTTGTTGAATGGAGAAGGGAAATTCACCAAAATCCTGAACTATCAAATCGAGAGTTCAAAACAGCAGAAAAAATAGCCAATCATTTAAAGTCCTTAGGCATTGAAGTACAGACCGGTGTTGCCCATACAGGAGTTGTAGGTGTTTTGAAAGGAGGACAAGAGGGTAAGGTTGTAGCACTTAGGGCAGATATTGATGCTTTACCAGTAATGGAACGAAATGACCTTCCTTTTAAATCTAATGTGACTTCTGAATTTTTGGGTGAGAAGGTTGGTGTGATGCATGCTTGTGGCCACGATACCCATACTGCAATTTTAATGGGTGTTGCTGAAGTACTTTCCAAAAACAAGGATAAGATAAAAGGAACAGTGAAGTTTATTTTTCAACCTGCCGAAGAAGGCCCACCTCCTGGGGAAGAAGGTGGTGCATTATTGATGGTAAAAGAAGGAGTATTGAAAAATCCTGATGTGGATGCCATTTTCGGACTTCACATTAATTCGCAAACTCCGGTTGGCGTTATTCGCTATAAATCTGGGGGAACAATGGCTGCAGCACAGAGTTTCACCATAAACGTTAAGGGAAAGCAAAGCCATGGCTCTCAACCATGGTCTGGTGTTGACCCTATTTTAATCAGTGCTAAAATCATTGACGGGTTGCAGACTATCATAAGTCGCGAAGTTAATTTAACGAATGAAGCTGCCGTCATTACAGTTGGAAAAATCAAAAGTGGTGTACGTTTCAACATTATCCCTGAAAGTGCTGAAATGATCGGGACGATTCGAACCTTGGATTATGATATGAAAGATCAAATCACAAAGAGAATGAAGGAAATGGTGCCTGCCATTGCCAAAGCCTATGGTGGCGATGCTACTGTTGAAATTAGGGATGCAACAGACATTACCTACAATGAACCAGCATTGGTTGAACAAATGTTGCCAACAATGAAACGAATTGCAGGTGATGCCAATATACAAACACAAAAAGCTATTACAGGGGCTGAGGATTTTTCCTATTTTCAAAAAGAAGTACCCGGGTTTTTCTTTTTCTTAGGTGGAATGACTCCAGGGAATACTGAATCATTTCCACACCATACACCTGATTTTCTAATCGATGATAGTGGTTTACTTTTGGGGGTAAAGGCGCTAACCGAAATGAGTTTGGATTATCTAAATAAATAGTATCAAGTTTCTGGTTTCAACTGATTAAACTCACTTGAAACCAGAAATATCTTCATATAGTAATAAAGAAGCATAATGTTCGATTTTCTTTCACGAGTTCCTTGGTATCTTTGGTTGCTTATTATCGTGATCATTGTAGCCGTCAGGGATATATTTTTTCAACGCACCCATACCATTTCACATAACTTTCCTATTGTTGGTCATTTGCGATATTTATTTGAGAGTATTGGACCAGAAATGAGACAGTATTTCGTGGCGAATAACAGGGAAGAGCTTCCTTTTAATCGAATTGAACGAAGTTGGATCTATGCTTCTGCCAAAAGGGAGAATAATTACGATGGTTTTGGTACGGATCGCGATATTTATGCCCATCAACATATTTTTATAAAAAATCAGATGATGGCCTACAAAGTGGGCCAAGATCATCCCCACGCAAAAGACAAAACCTTTCTACCATGTGCAAAGGTAATTGGAGCATATAATAAGCGTAAGGAGCCTTATAGACCAGCTTCGGCTATTAATGTTTCAGCAATGAGCTTTGGATCACTGTCAGCTGCTGCGGTTGAAGCCTTGAATTTAGGAGTCGCAAAAGCCAACGCATATCATAATACTGGCGAAGGCGGACTATCACCTTATCATCAAAAAGGCGGGGATGTAATATTCCATTTTGGGACAGGTTATTTTGGCGTACGGTCTAAGGATGGTAACTTTTCCATGGAAAAATTGAAAATACTGGTAGATGAAAATCCCTGTATCAAGGCCATCGAGATAAAACTATCACAAGGAGCAAAACCTGGCAAAGGTGGGGTTTTACCCGGAGCTAAAATAACTTCTGAAATAGCTAAAATCAGAGGTGTTGAGATTGGTAAAGATGTCCTCTCCCCTGCTACACACAAAGCATTTGACACCATACCTGAATTATTACAACTCATTGAAGACATAGCCAAACAAACGGGACTACCTGTTGGTATTAAAGGTGCCATCGGAAAGTTGGGTCAATGGGAAGAATTAGCCAATCTTATGGTTAAAACAGGTAAAGGACCTGACTTTATCACTGTAGATGGTGGGGAAGGCGGTACAGGCGCCGCACCTCCTAGTTTTGCCGATCATGTATCACTACCTTGGGTTTACGGATTTTCTAGCCTTTATAAGTTGTTTTTAGACAAGAACCTATCGGATCGAATTGTCTTTATAGGCAGTGGTAAACTAGGCTTTCCTGCAAAGGCGGCCATGGCTTTCGCCTTAGGTGCCGATTGTATCAATGTAGCCCGTGAAGCGATGATGAGCATTGGTTGTATTCAAGCTCAAATTTGCCACACGAATCGTTGTCCATCAGGTGTAGCTACCCAAAGTAGATGGCTACAAGCAGGAATCAACGTGCCTTTAAAATCAGATAGATTGGCACAGTATTTTAAGACATTTCGAAAAGAACTGGTTGAAATAACACACGCTGCAGGTTATGAACACCCGTGTGAATTTACAATGGATGATATTCAGGTGAATGTTGATGATGATTTTCTTCACAGCGATTTACAGTCAACTTATGGGTATGAAAAGGCAAAAGTTAATTTCAATGGAATGCAAGAACTTCAAGATTGTATATACTTGGGCGGAAAGCATTTCCGAGAGAACAATTAATGATTTATTTTTGTGCTTTGCGAATCAATAATAATTCGCCAAAACAATCTTTAAGCCTATGAAACGAATTATACTTACTTTATCTATATTATTAGTATCGTCCTCCTTTTTGTTTGCACAGCGAAAAAGTGATCTTATTGCTCAAATTGATGCACTAAAGACTGAATTGGATTCTACCAAAGCGGTTGTTACTCAAGCTAAAAATAATGAGAAAATTGGATTAGCGAGAGCGGAGTCTTTTGAGTCACAGGTAAAAGAACTCCAAGATGCCAATACCACCTTATTAAAAAACCTCAATAGTTTTGCGGAAGTATCTAACAAGAACTCAGAAAACATAAATAAGGTAATGGCAAAGCTGGAGGAGAAAGAGAATCAGTTAAAGGCTATTAACAATACAATCGCCTCGAACGATTCGACTGCGATCGTTGTTTTAACCAATGCCAAACAAACTCTAGGTGAGAATGCCAGAATTGGTGTCAGCAATGGTTCTGTGATCATTGCAACTAAATTAGAATCACTTTTTGGTACTACTACTGGTGTTACTGTAACAGCAGAAGGTGCAACCTGGCTAGAAAAAATAGCGAGTATCCTAAACGCAAACCCTAAGGTTTCAATAACGATAGAAGGACTGAGTATGACCGGTGAATTGGATGTCGCCGCCATTCAGGCATCTGCTATCGGCGCGGTGCTTCAAAATCAATTTTCAATTGACCCCAATAGGATTCAATCTTTAGGGAAAGATGGTAATTTCAAAGAAGGTATCAATCTTAGTCTTCATCCAAATTACACTCAGTTTTATGAGATGGTGAAAGAGAATATGAAGTCTTCTAATTAAAATAATACCTAATTGAAATAGGAAATACTTTTTCAAAAAAACCTGCGTTTTAATTGCGTAAACCAAACTAAATACCAATTACAATGACCGGAGATCAAATCTTTCAATTATTCGCCTATTTATTACCATCAGTAGTTACAGGT
>CAZYQR010000175.1:0-5982 GCA_964649755.1 uncultured Maribacter sp.
GGTTTTAAGAATATCTTCAATTTGTCCAATCGTTATTTCAGGAATTGCAATTGAGCGATAAGTAAGATGATAAAGCATATTATTCCTTTAGGTTTATCAAAAATAATGAAATTGGTAGATTAAGAAATGTCTTACTTATGAAAGAAGAATTATCTTAATATTTTTAAAATCATTTTAAAACCAAACGATTAAGACAGCATATACTTATTCATAACGGAAAGTCAGAGAGCAGTCTTATGCTTTGTATTTCATCACTTTTTTAATGATTATAATTACTTTCTTTGAGAAATCGTGGTAATACCTAAAACATGGGTACCAACACTTATTGAAGTTCTATACTAACCCCTAAATATGAACTTTATGGTTATTAGGCTGAATTCCTACTAGCATTAATATTTCCGTAAAGCGAACGAATTACAATTTTCTCGTATAATTCTTTGTACTCGGTCCCCTGTCCAATTCTCTGTAGTGCATATTGCTGAATCACCAACAATGGCAAAACAATATTTTCCCTAATCTCAATTGATTCCCGTGAAATTGGCTCATTTTCCATAAGGATGTTAGAGCCAGATACCAATAACAACATTTCTTTGGAGAGTTGGTATTCTTCATGCAAAATATTCCAGAAGCCACCATATTTCGGATCCTCTTTCATATAACTGGTCAGTTCAAAATAGCATTTTGTAAGAGACATCATACTATTGAGCATCAAGGTTTTAAAAAATGGCACTTCCTTGTACATCTTCTTCAATTCCCGTAGTCGACCTGATTCCCTTATGGTTTTTATTGCAGTACCAATCCCAAAATAACCTGGTACATTTTGTTTTAATTGACTCCAAGAGCCAACAAAGGAAATTGCCCTTAAGTCGGTCAATTGCAACTGTTTTTTATTTCCTCGTTTACCCGGTCTACTCCCTATATTCGCCTTTTGGTAGTATTTAAGTGTACTTCTATTTTCCAAATAAGGGATGAACATTTCATGATTCTTTAATGCATCATATTTTGTAAAACTCAGTTCTGACATTTCCTCCAATAACTCTCGGTGTTCTTTAGAAATCACATTCTCTTTACCAAACAGATTATTGGATAGGCCAGCAGTCAACAATTGCTCACTATTATACATAAATTGCTCCTTGGTACCATAGGTACTGGTTATGGTCTGTCCTTGAATCGTAAGTTGAATTTCATTGTTGGCTATATCTTTGGTTTGGGCCGCATAAAAGCGGTGGGTTTTACCCCCTCCACGTGCTGGTGGGCCGCCCCTGCCATCAAAAAACATGGCTTTGATATCATTCTTTTTACAAACCTTCGATAGTTGTTCTTTGGTTTTTAAAATTGACCAATTCGCCTTTAAATAACCCCCATCTTTTGTACCGTCAGAAAAACCAAGCATCATCGTCTGTTGGTCTTTTCTTTGCTCCAAATGTTTTCGGTATTCTGGCAAATCGAATAAAAACTGCATAATTGCCTCGGCATTATCCATGCCTTTCATGGTTTCGAAAAGCGGAATTATATCAAAAGTGATTTCATCGTCTTTCCATCCACACCATCTGAACAATCCATAAACATAAAGCACAGAGAAAATATCTTCAGAATTACTGATGATATATCTATTACATCCCTCCTCACCATTCTTTGCTTGTATTTCCTTTAATTGGGAAATGTTTAGAATCGTATCTTTTACAATATCATCATAATCGATAGGATCTAATTCCAGTTTTTTCTGAACAAGTAATTTTACCAATTGCGATTCACTTAACTCAGCTAGACTTTCTTTAATAAAGCCGTTTTTCTTTAGGATTGTTTCAACAATCAAAACATGCTTACTATGGTCCTGTCTAATATCAAGTGTCGCAAAGTGCGTTTTGAAAATCTTTACTTTATCAATAAAATGATCCAATTCGTGTAGATAAAGTCCATGATAATCATCTATCAACAAATTCCGCATCGTCATTAATGGGTCAATGATATCTTGGTAACCTATATTTTTATTTGGATTGAACATCGCCGCATAAAGCTCAATTCTCAGTGATTTTATATGAAACTGCAGCTTTTTGAACGTTAGCTTTTGTTGCAGAAATTTAAGATCACTATAATAACATTTCATTAGGTTGACTCTAAGTTCATCCGCGACGTTTTTGGTGATTTCGGCAGTCACAAATGGATTCCCATCCCTATCACCACCAGGCCAAAATCCCAGCTTCATGATGTTATGGTTCTCAAATTCCTCATCATCAATATTCTCTTTTATGTAGGCATATAAGTCGCCCATGGCATCATAATAGACATTCCTAAGGATGTAAATGATGTTCTTTGCCTCATCTAAAGGACTTGGTTTTTGGCTATTGATCAATGAAGTGAGCCCGAGTTGTTGCAGGGTAATATCTATATCATCTATCTTATTGTCTAAAATAAGGGACCTTAGGTCATTCATTATATCCAGTACTGCTGGCGTATAGAATTGGGTAGGATGTGCAGTTAATACAATCCTAGCACTAAAGGATGATAACTTTTCGGCCACTTTATCCCAACTTTTGGTTTTGTTAACTAGTTGAAAATAATCCTTTATAGATAGTGTTTCGCTATGTTCTTGTAGTTTCGGAAATGCTGCATCTTCAACACTATCATACAAAACCACTTGCCTTTCCACATATTGAATAATGCGAAACATAAAATCTATTCGATCCTTTTCTGATTCAATATTCACATAGTTCTGGAAGAAAGATTCTAAGATATCCTGAGGATTCAAGCCTGCCTTAAGGCCTTTTGAAGATTGATGCAATAAAAGTGGAACCACCATACCAACATTCTCAATATTCCTATAAGGTAAATTTAGAAACAGGCTGTTGTAAACGTTAAATTTATTTTGAACCGATTTTTTAAATTCTTCTAATCTTTCTGTTTTATGCATAGACTTTGTCAAATGTATACGCCAATAATGGTGCACACGGAATTACTTACCCAATTGAACTGGCAAATATCGGTATATTCGACGAACCAATATTTGTAAATTAAATCAATTAACAAAATACGGTACAGTCGCTACAAAACCAACAGAAATTGGATTTATAAATTGGTCAACAAAACACGAAATGAATTTAGAAAAAGGGAGCGTATTGTAGCACTCTAAAATCCAACGTATTGAAAGAAGGATTTTCCGCTTTCATTTGTTTATAGGCAGAAAGACTCCCAACCGCCCTATTGGCAGCCCCGGAGGGCGCAGTAAGCGAAACTGTTTTAATGATTCTTTGTGGTTTTCTTTCAGAAGGAAGAATAAATTGATGTATTCTTGGCACTTGGTCATTAATCACATCCAATTTAATTTGATTTTGTTTAAGGTGCTGTCGAAAAAAATATTCAGGCCCGTTTTTACTATTTCCTCCCGTGAACAATAAAGTTTCAACATTTGGGTATTCTTGCAAATGGAAAATTAGGTTTCTTAGTATTATGTTCTGCATCCCGATGTCTGATGCATCAATCTTAGAACGTTCTGCACTTTGTACGATGTCACAAATACCGATCTTGCGCTCTATTAAGAATTGCTTTCTTTGCTCAATAGCTTCTATAGTAGTTTCGAACTTCAAGTTTAATTCAAAACTTTGATCCAGTATTGGCCATAATTGACCATCTTTACTTCCATAGCAAAAATTCACATCCCCAACTTTTAATTCCCCAGTGGTAAATCTTGGCGGTGGCAACGTACCCACAATCAACTTTGTAGCTTCATCAAAAAGAAAAGGTTCGTATGGGTGCTTATGAAAAAACAAAACGAATGCTGTGAGATTAATTAATTGCGGAAATGAATTTCCAAAAGTCAAATATACTGTTTTACAAAATCTAAAACTTATCTAGACAAATTCTAACTAATTCAGTAATTTTAAGAAAATCAAATAATTATATTATGGGAAAAGGCGACATTAAAACTAGAAGAGGTAAAATTACAAATAAATCATATGGGGTTAGAAGACCTAAAAAAGCAGCAAAAATCGAAGTGAAACCAAAGAAAAAAGCAGCAAAAAAAGCAGCAAAAAAGGTGACAAAAAAGGTTGCGAAAAAAGCTAAATAAATTAGTCAATTACAAATTTCAAGGTCACATTACTGTCGGCATCCAACCCTATTTCATAGGTGTAAAATCCTAAAGGCAATAGGGTTTCACCAACAAAATCAATTGGTTGCAAAACGTAGGTTTCATCTGCTGAAATAATATTGATATAGGCATAGCTATAAGCGCTTTCATAGACTAAATATTCTGAATATGAACCAGCAACAATATTGGCATGAATCATTTCATCCCCACCTACTTGAATGGTATCATAGCCAATTGAGCTAACATTTTTTACCCGAATCTGAATTCCATTTAATTCATCATTCTCATCCGTACAACTACTGTTGATTAAAAAAACACTTATGGCCAATATTAAAAACTGCTTCATATCACATTGTTTGAATTAGATGTGGTATGTGTAGAACGAAATCCTTGAAGAAATATTCTATCTTATGTTATTTTCCGTTATCCCCCTTTTAACATACTAAACCCACTATTAAAAGGTTATTGTATAGGAAAAAAAATTAAACCTGTATGGTAAAGAACGTCCGAAACACCTTTTTGACAGTGATGTTAATATCCCAATCAATACTGTTTATATCGTGTACTAACGATGATAATTCTCCTTCTGATGACGGCTCTCCAAAACCTATTGCTTTTGAAAATCCAAGACAGGTAACTGTTCAGGGGTATTCAGGCGATGAAATGGAACCCTTTATTTCAAAGGATGGTAACATCTTGTTTTTTAATAATTTTAATGGGGATATGCTTCCCAACGGAGGGGAAAACGACACCGATATTCATTATGCCGCTCGTGTTGATGATATTACTTTTCAGTATAAGGGAAAGGTTAACGGCGCAAGTACCAATGAAATCTCTAATAATAATGAGCTCGAAGGTGTTCCGAGTTTGGATAAAAAAGGAAAAATCTATTTTATAAGAACTTTGGATTATTTGAATGCTCAAAGTCCTGATTATTTATCCAGCATTTTTATGGGAGATTACACTCAAGGAGCCATCACCAATATAAAGAGCCTACCAAACCTAAAGATGGACCGCCCGATGGGGGAATCTCCTGTTGCGGGCGAACTGAATTTTGATGCCGAAATACACTATGACGCCAAGCTGCTCTATTTTGCTGAAGGAATTTTTTCAGGAAATCCGCTACCCGACAAAGCTGACATAGGAATCGCAAATGAAAATAACGGGTTATTTGAAGTCGACTCTGACTCCAGAATCCTATTTGCCGAAGTGAATACCGATGCCTTGGAATATGCGCCATCTATTTCAACCGATAATCTAGAGCTCTACTTTACACGGGGTATCGGTTCATTGCAGACTGGTTTTGATTTCGGAATTTATGTCGCGACACGAAGTTCCGAATCTGACCCTTGGGGCAATGTGAAACGAATAGAAAACATTACCGGTGAGTTCTTGGAGGCCCCTTCAATTTCTTTTGATGGAAGGTTATTGTACTACCACCAAAAAATCGAGGATGAATTTAAGATTTTCGTAGTGCAAAGAAAATAATCAGAGCTGTTTCTTTACCTCACAAAAACGGGTTGATTTTCCTTCAGCGTATGTTCTTTACTAAAGATGTAACCATCCAAGTTAAAACCTTGTATATCTTCCAAGGTCTTCGCATTGGTGTCCAAAATATATCTCACCATTGAACCTCGAGCCTTTTTGGCGAAAAAGCTAATGACCTTTAACTTATCATTCTTCCAATCTTTGAATATGGGCGTGATAACAGGAACCTTAAGGTTCTTTTCATCAATAGCCCCGAAATATTCATTACTTGCCAAATTAACAAACAATTCTCCTTGCTCAAGTTCTGAATTAAGATGGTCGGTCAATTGCTTTTTCCAAAATTCGTAAAGGTTTTTCTTTCGCCCCATTTTTAATGGAGTGCCCATTTCAAGGCGATAGGGTTGAAC
>CAZYQR010000176.1:0-5976 GCA_964649755.1 uncultured Maribacter sp.
CACTAGGCGTGTACATTTCAAGCTTCACCAATGATCCAGAAGCTCCTTTTTTTCCAGATGCATCAGGGAACCAACCCATTATTATTCCCCCTAAATCATGTACACTGATAGTAACATCAAAAACCTTTTCATAGAACGTTTTTGCCCGATCCATATCGTTCACCGGTATTTCAAACCAGCCTACCATATTAAAATTCTTAGTTTTCATTTTTCCAAAATTGACTTTAAATCAGAGAGTCCCTCCTCAAAATCTTTTCCAACGGCCTTATCCATATTCATAAAAAGCATCATAATGCTTACGGGAAACTTGTTTTTACCCGAAAAACCCCATGTAACTTTGGTTTTACCTTCTTTGGTATCATCTACTTGTAAATAGCAGTCAGATGTGGATTTCCAAGGTTTTAGAAAACGAAGCTCTCCTTCAACACGTTCTCCATCAACAATTTTGGTAATTTCTTGTTCGCCTTCACCAACATCTTTGTTTCCGTTCCAATAATTTATAGCACCAACCTCACCATCGGTTCCGGTAAATTTCTTTTGCATATCAGGATCCTTTTTGGTCCATGGGGACCAAATATCCTGATTTTTCAAATATTTCAAATATTCAAAGACTTCTTGTTTTGGTCTTGAAATCTGTATAGTTCTAAAAACATCATATGTTTTTGGTGCAATCATCGCCAATATAAAAATCAGTACAACAAGTCCGATCAGAATGTAAAGTAGTATAGTCATTTGTATATCAATTAGTTGGTCATTCTTAAATATAGTAAAAATTTATGCTCATTCATAAAATCTACTCAAAATATCATCTATACTTTTGATTGATTTCTTAGTCCAATCCAATCTTTTTTCCAGCTTTTCAACCTCAGATAACTGCCATGGCACCCCTTGTTTTTTTAACTTTGATGATAGGTGCTGCAGTATTATAGCCGCTGAAACCGATATATTCAAACTTTCAGTAAAACCAACCATGGGTATTTTCAAAAAGCCATCAGCTTCTTGCATTACCTCCTCGCTTAAACCTTCTTTTTCGGTCCCAAAGAACAAAGCCGATTTTTTATCCATTTCAAAATCCTCTAGTAAACAAGAATCATCATTAGGGGTGGTGGCGATAATTTGATATCCCTCACCACGCAAATATGAAATACAGGATTTCGAATTCTCATATCGCTTAACATCTACCCACTGCTCGGCTCCCATTGCGATATTCTTGTCCAGTCTTTTTCCAAACCGGTCTTCCATTACATGGACGGATTGTATACCAAATACCTCACAACTTCTTATTACCGCACTGGTATTGTGTAATTGAAAAACATCTTCTATCGCTACGGTAATAAATTTTGTGCGTTCTTCCAAAACCCTAAGAAAACGCTCTTTTCTTTCGATTGATATGAATTCTTCCAGATATGTTAAAAGTTGTTGGTCTACCATAAACCGAATATAATAAAAAGTCTATTTTTATGAAATGAAGAAGAATATAGTTATTCTAACGGGAGCTGGAATCAGTGCTGAAAGCGGCATTAAAACCTTTCGCGATGCCGATGGATTATGGGAGGGGCATGATGTTATGGAGGTCGCCTCACCCCAAGGCTTTGCAAATAACCCTGAGTTGGTACTAGACTTTTATAACCAACGTAGAAAACAGCTATTAGAGGTTTCCCCTAATGAAGCCCATAGAGCCCTAGCTATATTGGAAAAAGATTTAAATGTAACCGTTATCACCCAAAATGTTGATGACCTTCATGAAAGGGCTGGCAGTACCCATGTATTACATTTACATGGTGAACTTCTAAAAGTACGCAGTACAGGCAGAGGTAACCCAATCCAGTGGTCAGAAGATTTAATATTAGGGGATAACTGTGAAAATGGACATCAACTTAGACCCCATATTGTTTGGTTTGGGGAAGATGTGCCTATGATGGTCAAAGCCATGGAAATAACTTCACAGGCCCACTTTTTGATGATTGTTGGTACATCAATGCAAGTATATCCAGCAGCAAGTTTAATAAATTTTGTTGGGACAGGTACACCAATATATTTTATTGATCCCAAGCCATCAATGAATAGCAATGCACTTAAAAACTTAAGGGTAATTCCTGAAAAAGCAACGATAGGAGTGCCTATCGCGATTGCTGATTTAACTGGTACAACGCTCTAGATTGTTTGGCCCATTTAATAATGGCCTGCTTCTGTGCATCTGTAAGTCTAGCTTCCCCATGCGTCCAGGTGTACTCTTTAAGTGGCATGGCATTATCTTCAATGACCTCCACAACCTCTTCTAACTTATGGCTTTTCTTTTTGGATGAATAATTCTCCCATGCCGAAAAGTTTAATTCTTCCTTAGCATGTTTTACATGATCAGCAACCCAATAAGAAACAGGTGCTATGTTATTGTACCAGGGGTATTTTGTATTATTGCTATGACAATCGTAACAGGTGTTTTTCAAAATAATTTTAACATCCTCAGGCGGATTGGTTTCAGTGATAAAGATGGCGGTATGATCTCCTTTGGCTGTATTTTTTGCTGGACGGTAGAATTGGATAGCAATCAATACCAATAAAAGTACTACTGCCATTTTTTTTATTATTTTCATTTGGGGAAATGTTTACTTAAAAATACAAATTATTGTGACGAAAGAAGAATTACATCTTTCTTTAAATTATATCAATGCCACAAGAAAGAAACGAATGGAAATGGCCAATATGGTCTTGGAAAATTCGGATTTGGTAGAACCTCTACTGGAAATCTCATTTGATGTCGATGATCCCGTTTCGAGTAAAGCATGTTGGATTTTAGAGTATGTCGCTAAGGAAGATTTGTCCTATATTTTACCGCACATAAATTTCTTCTTGGATCATATCAATAGCGTTAAATTTGATTCCTCAGTAAGACCAATGGCTAAAATCTGTGAGTATTTAATTAAAGCCTACTTCTCGAAAAACAAGAATAAAACTAAAAATAAATTGACTCCCAAAAACCTAGAACAAATAGCCACATCTTGTTTTGATTGGCTCATTGGTGACCATAAAGTAGCGGCAAAGGTCTATGCTATGACCTCACTACTACTTTTAGGAAGAAAAATTGATTGGATCCACCCAGAATTGAAAATGGTAATAGAGCAAAATTATGCATTGGGCAGTGCTGCCTATAAAGCTAGAGCAAGAATGACGCTTTCAAGCCTTAATTCCCTTAAATAATGTTGAAAAGAAAGAACAAACTATACTTCTTAATCTTTTTAATCTCACTTGTGAATAAGTATCTTTGAAACTCCAAATAAAAACCAATTTCAACGCTCATGTCATTATCCCAATTGAATGCCATTTCACCTATTGACGGTCGATATAGAAACAAAACGGTTGCATTATCTCCATATTTTTCTGAAGAAGGATTGATAAAATATCGAGTGCAGGTAGAAATAGAATATTTTATCTCACTTTGCGAGCTTCCTTTACCTCAACTTGTGTCATTTGACAATTCAAAATTCGATGTTTTGCGGGATATCTATAAGAATTTTGATGCCGAAGATGCGCAACAGATCAAAGAGATTGAAAAAACTACAAACCACGATGTCAAAGCTGTTGAATATTTTATTAAAGGAGCGTTCGATACATTGGGATTAAGCGAGCATAAGGAGTTCATTCACTTTGGATTGACTTCGCAGGACATTAACAATACGGCTATTCCCTTATCGATAAAAGATGCGATGAACGATGTTTATGTTCCCCAGTATTTTGAAGTATTGGAAAAGCTGAAAGAATTGGTGAAGGAATGGGCTAATGTGCCCCTTTTGGCGAGAACCCATGGACAACCAGCCTCCCCTACCCGTTTAGGTAAGGAAATAGATGTTTATGTTGAGCGTTTAAAGGAACAATTCAATCTATTGAATGATATTCCCAGTGCCGCTAAATTTGGTGGTGCAACGGGTAATTACAATGCCCATAAAGTAGCATACCCTAAAATTGATTGGAAGGAATTTGGACAAAAGTTCGTTCAAGAAAAATTGGGGCTATACCATTCATTCCCAACAACCCAAATTGAGCATTATGACCATATGGCTGCATTGTTTGATACCTTGAAACGCATCAATACGATAATCCTTGATTTAGATAGGGATTTTTGGACCTATGTATCTATGGACTATTTTAAACAAAAAATCAAGAAAGGTGAAGTTGGTTCATCAGCTATGCCCCACAAAGTAAACCCTATAGATTTTGAGAATTCTGAAGGAAATATTGGTATAGCCAATGCCATTTTTGAGCATTTATCAGCAAAATTACCAGTGTCTAGATTACAGCGTGATTTAACAGACAGTACAGTCTTAAGAAATGTAGGCGTACCTTTTGGACATACTTTAGTTGCCTTTCAATCTACATTAAAAGGATTGGACAAACTTATATTGAATCAAAATAAAATTGAACAGGATTTGGATAATAACTGGGCTGTTGTCGCAGAGGCCATACAAACTATTTTAAGGCGTGAGGGCTACCCTAACCCTTATGAAGCGTTAAAAGGATTAACCCGTACCAACGAAAAAATAAATCAGCATACTATCGCCAGTTTTATAGATACCCTGGAGGTTTCCGATACCATAAAGGCCGAGCTAAAAGTAATTACCCCTAGTAATTATACGGGCATCTAAAATGCAATCGAAAAAAAAGCCACCCTGACAATGCTTTCAAGGTGGCTTTTTTGTTTTACAAAATTACTTTATGCTTTTTTCTGGATTTCCACTCTATGGGGGTAAGGTATTTCAATACCAGCTTTATCAAGCGAAAGTTTGCAATTTTCCATAGTCGCAAAGTATACATCCCAATAATGCTCTGGCTTGCAGAAAGGACGTACCGCGAAATTCACAGAACTATCTGCCAATTCAGATACATTTACTGAAGGCGCTGGATCTTGCAATACCAGAGGGTTTGCAGTTAAAACTTCCATTAAAACCTCTTTAGTCTTTTTAATATCCTCGGAATAACCTACACCAATGGTGGTATCTACACGAATCTTTCCTTCGGCAGTATAATTAATGATGTTTCCATTGGCCATAGCACCATTGGGTATTATCGCTAATTTATTCCCAGGAGTTATCATTTTGGTGGTGAAAATTTCAATTTCCTTTACAACTCCTAATTCACCTTGTGCCTCTATCAAATCCCCTATTCTATAGGGCTTGAATATCATTATCAAAACACCACCCGCAAAATTGGAAAGTGATCCCTGCAATGCTAAACCTACTGCCAAACCAGCAGCAGCAATAAGAGCGGCAAAAGTTGTGACATTAACTCCCAATTGCGAAATGACAACGAGAATTAAAAATATCTTTAGCGACCATGAGATTAAATTCAATAAGAATCTTTGAAGAGATTCATCATACTCGCTTTTTGCCATCATTTTTCCGGCCGTCCTTACTATTTTTTTAATTACCCAAGAGCCAACAATATATAATATAATTGCTGCAATAAGTTTTGGTCCAAATTCTTTGGCCAATTCAATTCCATAATTAAACCATTCTTCTGCTTTTTCCATTTTGTATTTTAGTTAATGTTAATTAATGTGCGAATATATGAATTGAGATAAAAAATATAGCTAAAACATGAACAAAGAATACCAACAATTTTTGCAATAAAAAACCCATCAAAAAGATTTTTGATGGGTTCAAATACTATCTATGAATTGACTAGCCTTTTAGAAAATCTCCTATTTCCCCTAAACCTTCTCCTTTGTAGTCAGATTTTTGGATGGCCTGTATAAACTTCACTAAATTGGCAGGTTTCATGTTATTACCCAGAACGCGGATCAACATAAAGCCCTTTTCATCATTGTCTCCATATATGATTACCTCATCTATGATTTCATCATTCCCCATATATTTTATAACGCCCTTACCATAACTGGTATTGAGTTTCATGAGGTCAATGAATTTTTCATTTTTTAAAATCGCCTTAACATTTAATTTTTCCGCTTCAAATTCAGCAGTG
>CAZYQR010000177.1:0-5961 GCA_964649755.1 uncultured Maribacter sp.
AAGTGGCTCAAATATCCCGTGATGAGGATTTAAAGGTAATGAACACCTTGGAACCCATTCTTGGTAGGGAGACAATAAACATAAAAAAAGACGGTACCATAACTACCTTTTTAACCTCGAAGATTCCGTTGAAAGCGGCAAATGGCGAAATCACAGGGCTTGTTGGGATTAGTCTCGATATTTCTGATATCAAAAAGAAGGAGGAAGAACTTAAAAATTTGATCGATGTTACTTCGCTCCAAAACAAAAAGCTTGTGAACTTTGCACATATTGTATCGCACAATCTTCGTTCCCACACCGCTAATTTCTCTATGCTACTAGAGTTTCTGGTCAGTGAAAAAGATGAAGAAGAAAAGCAAAATCTTGTAAATATGTTGGTTAAGGCATCTGATCATTTATTAGAGACATTGAATAATTTAAATGAAGTTGTTGTCATTAATACCAATGTCAATCTAAAGAAAAAAAATATCTTCCTAAACAAAGAAATCAAATCTGTAGAAAAAAACCTTAGTGCTCTTTTTAAAAACAAAAACGCGAAAATTATAAACACTATCGAAGACGATGTAAAAATCAATGCCATACCGGCCTATCTAGATAGTATTCTAATGAATCTATTCACGAATACAATCATGTACAAATCGCCTGATAGAGACCCTATCATTACATTAAGCAGCTCTCGTGAAAATGGCTGCACAATACTGAGTATTAATGATAATGGCCTTGGTATAGATTTAAAAAAATATGGAGACAAACTATTTGGAATGTACAAAACCTTTCATGACAACGCAGATGCAAAAGGGATAGGTCTATTCCTTTCTAAAAACCAAATGGAGGCTATGGGCGGTAAAATAACAACCTCTAGTGAAGTAGGCAAGGGAACCACATTTAATTTACATTTTAATGAAGGTAATTAATTCAATATTCATAATAGACGACGATCCCATCACAGTTTTTGGAATTCGAAAAATGCTGAGTACCACCGTTGAATTCGAAACCATTAGCTCGTATGGCAATGGTAAATTAGCTATTGATGGCATTAAAAAAGTTATAAACGAAAATAAGTCAGTACCCGAAGTGATTTTTTTGGATATTAATATGCCCATTATGGATGGATGGCAGTTTTTGGAAGAATTTATAGTACTGCCAATTGAAGACAAGGTCCGTATTAATATCGTAACTTCTTCAATTGATCCAGCTGATTATAAAAATTATGAATATTATAATGATAAATCGCATCACTTGATAACCTTTAACACAAAACCAATTAAGAGTTCTGAAATAGCTGCTATCACAATACCAGCTGAATAATTTTTTGGGCACTACTGTTAGCTTAATAAAGGCTATTCCCCGAACAAGGACTTTATATTTGTATACGAATTTGCAAGGGCCTTTTTAATTTTTTTTGGACCTTTCCACTTCACTTTTTCAATACCCTCGCTTTCTTGGCCCTTTAATTTGCCATTGTAAGATGTTTTCATTGCAAACCAATGTACTTCTTTTAGCTTGTACTTTCCATTACGCTTAAAAATGTGGTACGTAGTTTCGAGAAAATTCTCAATTTTCAGTTTTTTTACCCCAGTTTCCTCCTCCACTTCGCGAATTGCACATTCTTCAATGGTTTCGCCTTTATCTAATTTACCCTTGGGCAAATCCCATTTATCATTTCTATAAATAAAAAGAACTTTTCCCTCACTGTTAGTAACTACGCCTCCTGCAGCGATCTCAATAGGGATTGTTTTGCAGAATTTTTTTAGTATTTCTTCATGGTTAGGGTGATAAATATAAGCTTCATTCAGTTTTTTTTTGGATAATGCATCTATTGCTTCTTGCACCGCATCACTATTTAATAAGAAGTACTTACTGTTTGTGATTTCAGATAATTTATTTGTTAAAATCAGAGGCAATTCTTTTACAAAAACTTTATACATTTGCGTAATGGTTTTAGATAAAAACACCGCAAAAAAAACTGCAGAGCTTCTACTGCAAATTAATGCAATTAAGTTGAAACCGGAAAATCCTTTTACATGGGCTTCCGGATGGAAATCTCCAATATATTGTGATAACCGAATTATATTGTCATATCCGGTCATTCGAAATTTTGCCAGAGAAGAAATGGCCAAACAGATTGAAACACTTTATGGCAAGCCAGATGTGATTGCCGGAGTGGCTACTGGCGCCATTGGATTAGGAGCATTGGTTGCAGATTATATGGGACTACCATTCATTTATGTACGCCCAGAACCAAAATCGCATGGTAGACAAAATCAGATTGAAGGTTTTTTAGAGCCGAACCAAACTGTTGTGGTCATAGAGGATCTGATCAGCACGGGCAAAAGCAGCCTTAATGCGGTTGATGCACTCGAAGTCGCCGGAGCCAACGTCAAAGGTATGCTTGCCATATTCACTTATGGATTTGATGTGGCAACTACAAATTTTAATAAAAAAGAACTTGAATTGCACACCCTTTCAGATTATGAACATTTGATTGAGCAAGCATCAGAAACGGGTTACATAAAAGAAAAACAAATGAATACATTGATGGAATGGCGTAAAAACCCATCGCAATGGCAACAATAATAAAATAACTATGCATATTGAAGCCCCTAAAAATACAATCGATAAGAGTGCTAAAGAGGTTTTTGATTTTTTAACGGATCTTCAGAATTTTGAAAAATTAATGCCAGAAAACATTGATAAGTTCGAAATAATCAATGAAGATAGATTTCTGTTTGCTTTAAAAGGAATGCCAGAAATCGTATTGCAACGCAAAGAACAGAATCCTAATGATAAAATAGTTTTGGGTGCCGCAAGCGATAAATTGCCATTTACACTAACCGCTGATATTTTAGCGGTAAGTAAAGATGAATGTGAAGTGACCTTGAGTTTCAATGGTGAATTCAATGCAATGATGGCAATGATGATCAAATCACCGATTACAAACTTCATGGGCACGCTATCAGAAAAATTGGCTGTTATTTGATTAGTATAACAAACGTATTGCCTTCAAATCAAATTCTTTTTTTATATCATCTTCAATGGTAACCACCAATCTGCCTTCATTTGAAACCCCTTGAATAAAACCCATAAACAGGTTACCGTCATTATCTTTGAATGTTGAAGGTTTATCTTTCCTAAATAGCACATTTTCATATTTTTTTTGCATTTCAACAGCTCCTTTTTCATCTAATTCAAAAAAAATCTGTTTTAGAACAGATTGAAATTCCGTTAGCAATTGATCCAAATTGAACGTCTTACCTGTTAGTAGTTTTAACGAAGAAACTTTTGGCAGGTTATTGAATGTAATTTGATTTACATTTAAGCCTATGCCAATCACTGAGGCAACCATACGATTTCCTGAAAATATATTTTCAATTAAAATTCCACAAATCTTGAAATTACCTGACAGAATGTCGTTAGGCCATTTTACCTTTAAATCAGGTAAATGCAGTTTATTTAATAGGGTATAAACCGCCAATGAAACACAAATATTCAATATGAAAGGGTTGGTTACTTTTTCAGAATCAATTTTTCTTAAAATGCTAAATGTCAGATTTTTATAGGGCTTTGACTCCCATCTAGTACCCATCTGGCCTCTTCCCAAGGTTTGTTTTTCGGCCACGACTACAGTATAATCTTCCAATGATTTAATATTCATTAATTCCTTTAAGTACAAATTTGTGGAATCCGTGGCATTAAGTTTGATTATCTGCATATATTGCCCAAAGTGTGAATGTAGAATCTAATGTTAAAAACTAGGGTTAAAAGAACAAAAAAATAATAACTTTGTACAAACTAAAATTATTGAATGCAAAAAAGGAAAGCTAGTGCAGATGAGTTAATTGCATTAATTTTACAAGGAATAGAAGAAGTAAAAGGGCATGACATAAATATACTGGACCTAAGAGAAATAGAAAATACCGTATGTGATTACTTTATTATATGTAATGGTACTTCAAACACACATGTAAATGCAATCGTAGGTTCTATCCAGAAAACAGTTAGCAAAGCTATTAAAGACAAACCATGGCATGTTGAAGGTGAAGACAATGCCGAATGGGTGTTAATGGATTATGTTAATGTTGTAGTGCATGTTTTCCAAAAACATATTAGAGAATACTACGATATAGAGGGACTTTGGGGTGATGCCAAGTTCACAACAATAGAAAGTAGTGTAAATCAGTAAAAAAAAAGAATGGCAAAAGATAATAATACAACTCCCAAAAAACCAAAGTTCAGTTCATGGTGGATCTATGGACTAATTGCGGTATTATTGATAGGTTTTAATTTTTTAGGCGGAAGTAATTTTGCCAATACAAAAAAATCAACTACTTCCGAATTACAGGAGTATTTAAGAAATGGTGATATCGAAAAGATATTGATAATTACCAATACCAATCAAGCCAAAGTTTTTTTGTCGGAGGAAGCATTGCAGAAAGAAGTACATAAGGAAGTTTCGGAAAAGCCATTTTTACCCTCTTCTGGAACCATTCCCCAATATATTTTGGATTATGGTGATCTTCAGATTTTTCAGAATGAAATTACGGAAATCAAGAAGGCAGAAAACCTGGATACAATAGTTGAATTTGATAAAGAATCCAATATTGTTGCTGATATATTTATTTCAATCATACCTTTTGTACTGATCATTGGTATTTGGATCTATTTAATGCGTCGAATGTCTAGTGGCGGTGGTGGTGGTGCCGGCGGCCAAATATTCAATATTGGTAAATCTAAAGCCAAATTGTTTGATGAAAAGACAGATACCCGAACTTCTTTCAAAGATGTTGCTGGTCTTGAAGGAGCAAAAGAAGAGGTAGAAGAAATCGTTGAATTCTTAAGACACCCAGACAAATATACTTCGCTTGGAGGTAAAATTCCTAAAGGCGCTTTATTGGTAGGTCCTCCTGGAACAGGAAAAACCTTATTGGCAAAAGCGGTTGCCGGTGAAGCTAAAGTTCCTTTTTTCTCATTATCAGGTTCTGATTTTGTTGAGATGTTCGTTGGTGTTGGGGCTTCTAGGGTCCGAGACCTATTTAAACAAGCAAAAGACAAATCCCCAGCTATAATATTCATAGATGAGATAGATGCTATTGGTAGGGCCAGAGGTAAAAACAATTTTACGGGATCTAACGATGAGCGCGAGAATACATTAAACCAGTTATTGACCGAAATGGATGGTTTTGGTACAAATACGAATGTTATTGTACTTGCCGCTACTAACCGTGCAGATATATTGGATAAGGCACTCATGCGCGCAGGTAGGTTTGATAGGCAAATTTATGTAGACTTACCAGACATTCGTGAACGTAAGGAAATTTTTGAGGTTCATCTTAGACCAATTAAAACCGCAGAGACGCTCGATGTGGATTTCTTGGCAAGACAAACCCCAGGGTTCTCTGGTGCAGATATTGCCAATGTTTGTAACGAAGCTGCTTTGATTGCAGCACGACAAGAGAAAAAAGCGGTAGGCAAACAAGATTTCCTGGATGCCGTTGATAGGATTGTTGGCGGTCTAGAGAAAAAGAACAAAATCATCACCATAGGTGAGAAAAAGACTATTGCATACCATGAGGCAGGTCATGCCACGGTAAGTTGGATGCTAGAGCATGCTGCACCTTTGGTAAAAGTTACCATCGTTCCTCGAGGACAGTCTTTAGGTGCTGCTTGGTACTTACCTGAAGAGCGACTTATTGTTCGTCCCGAACAAATGTTAGACGAAATGTGTGCTGCCTTAGGTGGCAGAGCCGCAGAAAAAGTAATTTTCAACCAAATATCTACAGGAGCACTTAGTGATCTTGAAAAAGTAACAAAACAGGCCAGGGCGATGGTTACCGTATATGGCTTGAATGATGAAATTGGAAATCTTACTTATTATGATTCTTCGAGTCAAAATGAATATGGTTTTACAAAACCATATAGCGAGGAAACTGCAAGAAAAATTGATAACGAAATTTCAAAAAT
>CAZYQR010000178.1:0-5940 GCA_964649755.1 uncultured Maribacter sp.
AAAAACAATTAAAATATGTTGAAGATGCTACTATTGAAGAGCTAAAGGCTACTGCTGAAAAATGGTTAACAAGGGGCAAGCATACCTTGGTATGCAATCCATTTCCAGAGTTTACTGTTGAAAAATCTACCGTGGATCGTTCAAAACTTCCAGAACTTGGGACACCGAAAAGCTCTAAATTTCCGGAATTACAAAGAGAAAAATTATCAAATGGACTAAATATTGTACTAGCCCAAAGAAAAGGAGTATCTACGGTCGTTATGCGCTTAATGCTTGATGCCGGATATAAAACAGATTATTTGGCTAGCGCTGGAACCGCGGCATTGGCGATGAATTTATTAGATGAGGGCACAGAGGATTTGACCTCTTTGGAACTCAATGAGCAATTACAACTTTTAGGCGCAAGCATAAGTACCTTTTCGAATCAGGACAATTCTACAGTCTATATGAATACCTTAAAGCCCAGCTTGGATGCAAGTATAGATTTATTTGCCGATGTAGTGCTGAATCCGGCATTTCCAGCCAAAGAATTCGATAGGTTAAAGACTGAGCAAATCAATAATATAAAAAAGGAAAAATCGCAGCCATTCCCAATGGCACTAAGAGTAATGAATAAACTGTTATATGGTGAGGGACATCCTTATAGTAATCCGCGTTCAGGAGCAGGTTATGAAACAACGGTTGAAAAATTAACCCGGGATGATATTTTAAAGTTTTATGATTCATGGATGAAACCCAACAATGCTACAATAGTAGTGACCGGAGATGTCGAAATGAGTGAACTCAAGAGTAAACTACAAAAATCAATGGGTAAATGGAAAAAAGGAAATGTACCTGAGATTACTTTTACTAAACCTAAAACCAATACCAAGAATACCCTGTATTTAATGGATAGGCCAGAATCCCAACAGTCAGTAATAATTGCTGGTCATTTGACAGAAAAGTATGGTGATGTCTCTGAGATTGCCCTTGAACAAATGGTGAGTATTCTAGGAGGTAATTTTACGTCACGAATCAATATGAATCTAAGGGAAGATAAGCATTGGTCCTATGGTGCTGGTGGTCTTGTGATGGATGCAAAGGCGGAGCGACCTTTTCTAGTATATGGTTCGGTGCAAACTGATAAATCTGCCGAGTCAGTTACTGAATTTAAGAAGGAAATATCAGAATTCATCAGTTCTAGACCTGCGACTCAGGAAGAGTTGGATAAGGTAAAAACCAATCAGATATTAAAACTTCCTGGACAATGGGAAACAAACAGTTCTGTTAATAGTTCTGTTGCCGATTTGGTACGTTTTGACTTACCTGATGACTATTACCAAAAATATGATGAGAATGTCCGGAATCTTACAATTACCGATATTACCAAGGTTAGCAAAACGGTAGTAAAGCCAGATGCTGTTAATTGGTTTATGGTAGGGGATAGGGCCAAGATCGCCAGTAAATTGGACGAACTTGGATTTGATAATATAATAGAGATTGATGCTGATGGAAACCCAATTGAACCTACGGTTAAAGAACCCGAAAAGGAAATTAAGAACTAACAAAATAAAACCCCACTTAAAGGTGGGGTTTTTTAATTCTAGGATTAACTAATTTATCTCAACTTTGGAAATTCATTGGGATTTGCTTCATGCATTATTTCATAGACCTTTTCAAAAATATCCTCTGCATTAGGTTTTGAAAAATAGTCACCATCTGTGCCATAGGCTGGCCTATGAGCCTTAGCTGTCAACGTTTGGGGTGCACAATCCAAATAATTATAAGCACCTTGGTTTTCAATAATTTCATTGAGTAAGTAAGCAGAACACCCTCCTGGAACATCTTCGTCGATGACCAATAACCTATTTGTTTTTATGATGCTTTTTAGGGTATCATGATTAATATCAAAAGGCAATAATGTTTGAGCATCAATTACTTCGGCGTCAATTCCTACCTCTGCAAGTTCCCTGGCTACGCGCAGTACAATTCTAACTGTAGAACCATAAGAAACCAGTGTAATATCACTACCCACTCTCAGAGTTTCTATTGCGCCAATTGGAGTACAGAACTCCCCAATGTTTGAAGGCTTTCTTTCTTTAAGCCGATAACCATTTAAACTTTCTATGACTAAAGCAGGTTCGTCACTTTTCATTAATGTATTATAAAAACCAGCAGCCTGGGTCATATTTCTAGGAGCAAGAATATACATACCGCGCAAAAGATGAATCAATCCACCCATTTGCGAACCTGAATGCCAAATACCTTCAAGTCTGTGGCCACGCGTTCTAACAATCAACGGGGCTTTTTGTTTCCCTAAAGTTCTATAGCGCAAGGTTGCCAGATCATCTGTAAGTGGTGCCATGGCATAGAATATATAATCAAGATATTGAATTTCTGCAATAGGTCGTAATCCTCTAAGCGCCATCCCAATACCTTGGCCTATTATGGTTGCTTCACGAATTCCAGTGTCAGCAACACGTATCTTACCATACTTCTTTTGAAGCCCTTCTAACCCTTGGTTTACATCTCCAATAGCTCCACTATCCTCACCAAAAACCAATGCTTCCGGATACCTTTCAAAAAGTTTATCAAAATTATCCCTAAGTATGACACGACCATCAACTTGTTCTGTTTGTGAGTCGAATATAGGTTTCACTTCCTGAATATTAGTGGCCCTATTAGGTTTTTCGCTATATAAATGACTACTGAATCTTGGTTGCATGTCCTCTAAAAATTGGTTTACCCAATTTTTCAATGCATTTTTTTCATTTGATTCCTCCCCCAATACATGACGCAATGCGTTACGTGAAATAATCCCTAAATCTTTCTTTAAAGGTTCTTCAATGGCAATTAAGTCGTTTTTTAATTTGGTGATAAATCTTCTATTTGTACTCTTGCTAGCGGCACTGTCTAAAAGTCCGACCAAAGTTCTCTTCATGGCCTTATTTTCAGCTAAAAACTCTGACCAAGCCTCTTTTTTGGCAATTCTAACCCTTTGGCGAATCTCACGTTCAAGTTGAGAGAGCTCTCCTTCTGTCGAAATGCCCAATTCTAAAATCCATTCTTTGAACCTTGTATTGCAATCATTCTCTTTTTCCCATTCTAAGCGTTCCGTACTTTTATATCGCTCATGGGATCCGGAAGAGGAGTGCCCTTGTGGCTGAGTAAGTTCGGTCACATGTATCAAAACAGGCACATGCTGTTCCCTTGCAATATCAGATGCATTTTCATAGGTATGCATCAAGGCTGAATAATCCCAACCTTTAACTTTTAAGATTTCATAACCTTCGTGCTTTTCATCTCTTTGAAAACCACTTAGAATTTTTGAAATATCTTCTTTGGTTGTATGATACTTTGCAGGCACAGATATACCATATTCATCGTCCCAAACACTTACGACCATGGGAACTTGAAGAACACCTCCGGCATTTATGGTTTCTAAAAATAAACCTTCACTTGTGCTGGCATTACCAATTGTGCCCCAAGCGACCTCGTTCCCTTTATCAGAGAATTTGGATGCGTCTAAATTTGGTAATTTTCGATATACTTTTGATGCCTGTGCTAGCCCTAATAGCCGTGGCATTTGACCCGCAGTACAAGAAATATCTGCACTACTGTTTTTTAGTTGGGTAAGATCCTTCCATGTACCATCTTCATTGAGACTGTGGGTGATAAAATGCCCTCCCATTTGTCTTCCGGCACTCATTGGCTCCTTCTTTAAATCAGTTGTTGCATACAGGCCATGGAAAAATTCTTTTGGACTCAAAAAACCTGAGGCCATCATGAATGTCTGATCCCGATAGTAACCACTTCTAAAATCACCATTCCTGAATGACCTTGCCATGGCCAATTGTGGCAATTCCTTGCCATCACCGAAAATACCGAACTTGGCCTTACCCGTAAGAACCTCTTTTCTTCCCATTAGGCTGCAGACTCGACTTATCACCGCTGTTTCATAGTCGTGAAGTATTTGAGCTTTAAAGTCATCAAAAGAAATGTCGTTACTGGTCTTCGGGGAAATATCCATTTAGCATTGTTTGGTTTTACAAAAATACCACACACTAAGGGATTTTGCAATGTAGAAATTGGTTAAAATATTTAGTTATTGTTAAATTATGCGTTAATTAAATATATATAACTGATTAAAAATTAAAAATAAGAGCCATTAATTGAGAATATGACAATGAGTTAGAACCATTTTCTGGTAAATAGACCTGTCAATGTTTTTGGACTTATAGTAACAATGAACCTTATTTTTTCTTCGTAGTCGGGTTGAGAAACCTCCCAACCATTGTTGGAGTACAGCGGGAAATACAATTCAAAATAATCGGTTACCAAGTTTAGTCGAACGCCCGAATCATAAACAAACCGTTCTTTTTCACTTTTTCTTTTCATGAATCCAAAATCGCCGTAAATTTCCACCCATCGCCAAACATTAAGGCTAGTGTTTATCGTTGCCATCCAATTATTAGAAAATGGATTTTCTAATTTAGATTTGAAACCACCCTCGGCAATTATTATTTGCTGGCTGTAAAGACCAGTTTCTTCCGACCTACCTAAATAATTATAATCAAATAGATAATCATTGGGCCTATCAAGTGCAAAGTCAAAGAAGTCGATGTTTGGGTCTATTGTATTACTTAAAAACTTACCGGCGAAAAACCTTAAATTAAATTGCCGATTGTTTTCGAAAAGTTTTCGATACTCCATTTCAAAAGTTAGTTTACTGAAATCAGCACTATATTGTGCATCGGCAAACCAGGAAAAATAATCTATAATCCCATTATTTACATGGGTGTATCGAGCGTTTAAAACATTATAATCTGGATCGATCTCAATCTCCCCTAAACTTGGGTCCTGATCCCTGAACACATTAACATAGCGCAGACTAACAAAATCGCGCTTATTGGAGCGTAGATTTTCAGGCCGCCAGCCAAAACCAATAGAAGGTGTAATTGTAGAATATCTTGAATTTTCTTGATAATGGAAGGTAGATCCCCTTAAACTATAATTAGCCACATAAAGCCCACTTTTACTTAGGTATTTACGATAATTTAATTTACCATAGCCAACAAAAGACTTTTCTCTCAAGGCATAGGATGGCGCAAAGTCATACACAAAAGGCCTCTCTAAGAAGGTCTTGTTATAGATGCGCATTCCTGGTGACCAACCGTCATAAATATTAAAATTAATAACAGGAACATAGAAGACCTGATTGTAATAAGGGTTTTCGGCATCTTTAAAAAAACGGAACTGAAGTTTTTTATTGCTTGATAAAAAGCCTTTTAAAGATTTCCAATTATCCCGTTGATTGAACTCTGGTATTTTTTGATCATAATTTAGGACCATTCTATCTTCTTGACCTCTAACAATTGTGAATGTGTTTTCTGTGGAAATGTTCGAGAACCAATATTTGGAAACTACAGAATCTTTTTTCATTCCAAAAAGTGAAATAGGCACATTAGTGCCCTCTTTATTTTTAATAGTGATTCTTAATGAATCATCTGCCTTTTCAATTTTCTTTATCTTGAAATCTATCTTCCTGGCAGTGGATAGATAGTCATTGAAAAACCAATCGATATCTATATCTGTTGACCGTTTTAAAATAGATTCAAAATCAATTACCTTGGTCGAATTCAATGAATAGTGTTTGAAATATGTCTTAACGCTATTGTCAATTTTATCTTTGCCTATATAACTAGCCAGGTACGCGAGCCCCATGCCTGCTTTATATTTGTTCGCAATTTTTTGGTTGAACTTAATCAATGAATCATTCGGTGTTCGCAAGGCTTGATCTAAGTTTTTCCTCGCTGTGAACATATATAAAAATGGATATTGTTCGTTAAAATCCATTTTCGCAAGATTTAAACCTCGAATGCCCCATATTGTAGATAATTTACCTAATAGCTTCTGATTGGGGTAATACTGCTCAAAACATTGAAAGATTCTGACAAACCA
>CAZYQR010000179.1:0-5880 GCA_964649755.1 uncultured Maribacter sp.
CCTATGATTATTAGTTCGATTTTAACCAAAAAATTGACCTAGAACATTCCCTGAATTTTAGTCTAATTGTCGCATGAAGTAACTTTCCATAAATCACTTCTAACACAAAAAACTATTAATCAGTATATTAGCACTATCTAATAGAGCAATGATGAATGCACTCACAAAATACTGGTTTTTAGAAGGTTTCAATCTTTTTAAAAAGCTTGGCATGCCAACAATGATGCAAATGTGTGAACTGCTCGAAATGGAGCATATAGACAAAGGCAAAACCATTGAGCTTCGCAAAAAGGACAAAAAAAGTATTTATTTTCTCAAAAAAGGGACGGTTAAAATTTCTGATATGGCAAGTGATACGGCCAAGTTCATAGTCAAAAAAGGAAATCTCTTCGGTGAACTTTCATTGTATGACAAGGAGGCAGCAGCCGAGGAAAAAGCTGAAGCGTTGGAAGATTGCATCATCTGCTATATCGAATCCAATCAAATGGAAGACCTCATGGAGAAACATAAATCCCTAAAAAATGGGGTCCTCAAGCTTTACGGAATACGCATTAAAAAATTGGAACGCAGATTGCGGGATTTACTTTACAAAGACAGTGCAACACGAATAAAGGAATTTATTATCGACTATATTTATGAATTTGGGCAAGAGGAAAATGACCGAATAGTTGCCAAAAACCTATTATCCCACAAGGAAATTGCCAACCTTACCAACACTTCCCGACAGACTGTTAACAATATTCTAAGTAATTTAAGAAAGGATCGACTTATAGATTATAACTCTGGATATATTTCCTTTCCAAAAACGAATACTAATGAGAAATCTCTTAAATCGGCTATTTAGAAAAAACCCTATTGATGAGTTTAATAATGCCCCTTTAGGTGTTTGTCCCAATTGTTGGGGAGATCAGGAATATGGAAATGTGATACGCGAAAAATACAAGGATATTCAGATAGAAGTGAATAACAGGGAAAGTAAACATGCCTTTATCCAAGACTTTGTAGTGACACATTTAAACGGCATCAAACTTAAAAGTACAATACATGGTGTAGAATGCCCAACGTGTAAAGTACGCTATGAAAATTAGCATCAATATACTACTCACACCACTGTTCATTTCAGGTATAGTGCGTACAAAAGGTCTTGTTCTAGATAAAATTTAAACCAGAAATGGCTGCCCAAGAATTGCCACGGTTCCGGTATACATAATTGAACTGTTATGTTTTGTGATGCTATTTGTGGCGCACCTCAAAAAAATGGATTATCCTATATTTTCTTTTCACAGGACTTGCTTTGACCACAACGTTATACGCATCAATAATGCAATTTACAGGAAATGGTGAGTGTCCCAAAACAAGTGGCAGTATGCCCACGTATTCTCTGTCTTTGTTGGTATTTTCGTTATTGATCGGGTTGAAAATCATATCGAATCAACTTTCCTTAAAAGCATCATCTGATTCCAAAAATTCTATCTTCTAGATGTCAAGGATAGTTTTTGCAGTTAAGCTTTCACACTTGTTAAATATGACTAACAGATATTGAAGCTCCCTAGCGAGTTACTAAAAATCAACCAACTGTCGTTTAAAGTAACTTCTCGAATTTTAAAGCTTTAACAACCAAGTCGCAAGCAGTATTTTTGCTCCGCTAATCAAAATCACGTTACCATTTTAAAAACAACTACTAATCTTTCAAACAGATGTTGATGACTATTTTTAAAATTATAAATAACAGCTTAAGTTTTTTAGTCATTTTATTTGTAACCATAGGGTTTTCTCAGGAAATTGAAAAATCGATTTTCATTGTTGGAAATACATGGGATACTTCCAACACCCAAGTCCTTTCACAAATTGCCAAAGATTCGGAAACTCTCCAAAATCCGATCCTTATGATACTCGGCAATGCGTCCCCAAAAGAGGATTTCAAGAATTCATTGGAAGAACAACTCAGGCTAATCGAAGGCTTTAAAAAGGACGCCATATTTATACCAGGTAATCACGAATGGTTTGAAAATGGATATAAAGGCGTGAAGAATATTGAAAAATACATACAAAAAAATAGTAAGGCAAAGTTTTATCCAGATAAGGGAGAACCTATCAAAAAGCACGATATAAGTGACAACATCGTTTTGATAACCGTAGATTCCCAATGGTTTTTAGAGGATTGGAATGACCACATTTACCTTAACGAGGCATCTGAAATTCAGAATAGGACTTTGTTTTTTTTGGAGTTTGAGAATCAAATAAAGAAGGCCCAGGGTAAAATAAAGATCGTGGCCATCCACCATCCCATAGAAACCTATACCAAGCAAGGATTAATAGGAAATACCGCAGGACCAACAGTGCAAGATTATCAAAATAAGCAATATCGAGCATTAAGAAATAGGTTAAAGACCATTGCAAGGCAAAATGAAAATATCATTTTTGTATCGGGCCATGACAAAAACCTACAATATATAAATAACAGGGTGCCCCAACTCATCAGCGCAGCAGCAGGTACTACGAAAAAAGTAAAAGATGGGGGTGATGGTAATTTCACCTCTTCCAAAAACGGCTATGCAAGATTGGATATCGACACTGGCAGAAAAGTTACAGCCTACTTTTTTACCTTAGAAAATGGGGTTGCCAAATCGGTTTTCAACACCACGGTTTTAAAAGGTGGCGAGGAAGAAACAAATACAGCTTATACCACAAAGGATTCTTTTCCAAAAATACAGGACGCATCTATATATACCAAAGAAGACACAGACAAAAGTGGCTTTTATAAAACCTTATGGGGGAATCATTATAGAGAATTTTATAGTAGATCTGTAAATGCCCAAGTGGTTTTATTGGATACTTTAATGGGTGGACTTACACCTTTAAAACGTGGTGGAGGTCAACAATCAAAGTCATTACGATTAGAGGATAGTTCAGGGAAGCAATTTGTAATGCGGGCACTTAAAAAAAGCACCATAAAATTTTTGCAGGCCAATGCGTTTCAAGACGTTTATATTGGTAATGCACTGGATGGCAGCACAGTGGATAAGTTTTTAGCGGACTTCTATACCACCTCCCATCCCTATACTCCTTTTGCTATTGGCGGATTGGCGGACGCTATAGATGTTTCCCATACTAACCCAAAACTTTACTATATACCCAAACAAAGTGTACTCGGTATCTATAATGATGAGTTTGGGGATGAGTTATATATGATAGAAGAACATGTAGGGGACACTCAACTAGCAGTGGAAAGCTTTGGGAATCCCAAAAAAATTCTTAGCACCGCAGATGTTCTGCAAGAAATACTTAAATCGGGCAAATCTGTGGTAGACGAACCTTCCTATATCAGGGCACGGCTTTTTGATATGTTGATAGGGGATTGGGATCGTCACGAGGACCAATGGCGTTGGGCTTTATTCGAAAAAGAGGATGGAACTGAAATTTGTAAGCCCATACCCAGAGATCGGGATCAGGCATTCTCTAAATATGACGGTTCGCTAATTTCTTTTTTTACTAGAGCCATTCCTGGTCTACGTAAAATGCAAACCTATGATGAGGATTTAAGAAGTGTAAAATGGTTCGCGTCTTCTCCCTATCATCTAGATTTAACGCTAATCAATGCTTCTGATTGGGCAGAATGGGAGAAACAGGCAAAACATATACAAGAAAACATCACTGATAATATTATTGAAAAGGCATTTGAAGCTATTCCCAATGAAATAAAAGGAGAGACTATTTCAGACATAAAAATGAAGCTCAAGGGCAGGCGGGGCAATCTAATGAAAATTGCCAGAGATTACTATGCCTATTTGAACAAGTTCGAGGTTGTCGTAGGAACACAAAAAGCGGACGATTTTAAAATCACAAGACTTCCGGGTGGTAAGACCACCATAGACATTCACCGGAAGGATCTGGGAATTCTCAATAGGACATTCTCCCATGATATAACCAAGGAGATTTGGATTTACGGACTTGATGGAAAAGACACTTTTATCGTAGATGGAAAAGGGGATGAACTTATCACCTTAAAAATAATTGGCGGGAAGAAGAATGACACCTATGATTTTAAAAACACTAAGAGCGTTAAACTCTACGACTATAAGAGCAAAGAAAATACGATTGTAAATAGGCGGTCGAAAAAATGGCTCGTAGATGATTATGGGATTAACAACTATGACCACCGCAAAGTGAAGCATAATTTTGATCAACTATTACCAATTCTAGCGGTCAATCCTGATGATGGTTTACGTGTTGGCGTATTTAGCAACCATACGTTCTATGGATTGCAACGCAATCCCTTTACTCAAAAGCATACAATAAGTGCATCATATTACACAGGTACTTCCGGATACGACTTATCATATAAAGGTGAGTTTTCCAATATTTTCCACAATTGGAATTTTGGTTTAGAAGGACTGTATACCAGCCCCAACTTCGCTTCTAACTTCTTTGGCTTTGGCAATGAGACCGAGTACGATAAAAATCTGGTCGATCTTGACTTCAACCGAGTAAGGATTAGAAAATGGCATGCGGCCATCTCGTTGATCTACAGAGGTAGGAGTGGAGGCTCATTTCATATTAAACCCTTGATTGAATCCTTTGATGTTGAAAATACTCAAGACCGTTTTATTGCAGGCCTACCAACTACCAGCACCACTTTTGAAAAGCAAATTTATGGTGGTGCCGAGGTAGTCTATGAATTTAAGAATAAGGATAACTTGGTATTTCCAACCTTGGGACTGGATGTTAGTCTTGCAACGGGTTATAAAACAAATATTGATAATACGGATGTTAAAAATAGTTTTGTTTATCTTAAACCAGAATTGGTGCTTGACCATAAATTGACCAAAAGTGGATCTTTGGTACTGGCCACTAAAATTAGTGGCGAAGTTATTTTCGGCGATGATTTTGAATTTTACCACGCAGCAGAAATCGGTGGTAATAATGGTTTAAGAGGCTTTAGGAATGAACGTTTTATTGGGAAACAATCCTTTTATCAAAACACCGATTTACGTATTCCTCTGGGAGGATTAAAAACTAGTTTTATTCCCATCCGATTTGGGATTTCGGGCAGTTTTGATTATGGTCGTGTTTGGCTTGAAAATGAAAGTTCAAACAGATGGCACAACAGTATTGGTGGCTCGTTATGGGTTAGTGGCGTTGACGCAATCTCAGCCAATATCGGATATTTTAACAGTACAGATGGGGGTAGAATAGTGTTTACCCTCGGATTCGCATTTTAATGAATAAAATAAATACTTATATGAAGAAACCAATTGCAATTGCTGAAGTCGAGTCACTTGAAAATAAAAAACCCGCCCATGCACTGGTCAACGGACTAGATTTGGTCATAGTTAAATTTGACGATGATATTTCGGTACTATACGGAAGGTGTCTGCATCGCGGAGCATTAATGTCTGATGGGCATGTAGAGGGTCATAATCTTATTTGCGGGGTACACGGCTGGGATTATCGTTATGATACCGGGGTTTCCGAATATAATAACAATGAAGTGCTTCACAGATTCACTACTAAAATTGAAGGCGGCGAGCTATTTGTTGACGCCATAGAAATTGATGCCTATTTAGAAAAGCATGCACAACCTTTTAATCGAGATGAATATTTAGGTGCTTACGCAGATACACATCCTGAAGCTACAGAGCCATATACAGGTTATATCAAAGAATTGGCAAAAAACGGATTAAAAAACCTAGGTCATCATGGTTTTTCCTCTTCTATGGGTGTGGATAGGAACACACTTCCGAAATGGAGTGATATTCAATTCTTGCCTGCCCAATTGGCCAGTCGTCCCTTACTAGATGAAGAAGATGTAGCCACTAAGGTCGTTATTGGCCCCAAAGCAAAAAAACCTTTGGAACTCGACATCCCATTGTTTGTTAG
>CAZYQR010000180.1:0-5846 GCA_964649755.1 uncultured Maribacter sp.
ACAATCTAATTCCCTTAAGTAAAAACTTGAAAACCTAACCTCGCAATTGCAATACTTAGCAATTGGAAACCATTTATATACTCTTGATTATCAATGATATAACATATTTAAAAAATTTCTGGCACACTGTTTGGTATATACTAATCGAATGTGAATAGTTGCATTCGGGAATTTAAAACCTTATATCATGAGAAATTTAGTACTCCTTTTTACAGCCCTCATTTTAGGTACCACGGGTATCATGGCTAGTACAGTTGAAGATAAGGTTGCAATACGCAATGCTTATAAATACAATAACTCATTCATTTTTGTTGAGAATGGCATTACGTTTTCAGTATATCCCGATGGTGAGTTTGACTTTTATATTGATAATCAAGTTAGTGGTCGCAAAAACGGCGTTACATTTAATTCAGGATATGATTACAGTCCTTACGCACAATATGATGATTATGGTGCGGTAGTTCAAGTGGAGAATGTTGCTATATACTATGACCATTACGGTCGTGTAACCCAGGTAGGTGATATTGATATTCGTTACAGAAAAAACAGAGTATACAGAATGGGTGGTATGTATGTACACTACAACCATTATGGAAACTATAATTATCATACTGGATATATCAATACCTATAACAGGCACTATGTTTATAGACCATATCATAGCTACTTTGCAAGACCCGCTTTTGGATTTAGCTTAGTGTTCAACAGCCCTTATAGAAGGTATTATTCACCATACAGATATACCTACTATAATCCTTACAGATATAATACGCGCAACGCTTATGCTGAAATTGGTAGAGAGCACAGATATAACAAAGTCCGTCATGAAAGAGCTTCTGTTTATAGAAATGATAAACGCGTAGTTCAACGAGATAATAGTAGTAGAAAGGCTTACGATACTCGAAGCAATAAAAGTGTAGCTCGAAACAACGATTCTTACAAATCATATAGATCGAATAGTAATAGCAATGATAAAATAAGAAATACTGGAACAAGGTCAAACCGTTCTAATACAAAAGTAGCAGGAAGAACAGCTGTTGATAGATCCAAGAACATTGAAAGAAGATCAGTTCGTAAAAATGATGCTAAACCATCAAATAACAGAACGGTAACACAAAGATCAACAACAGTGAGGTCGCCACAGCGTAATTCTGTTACCAAGAGAACGGTAACACAGACCCCTCGAAGTAGAACGGTAACTAGAAGTGCCAAGACGTACAAAAAACCTGAAAACAGAACCCAGAGCAGGAACGTACGCAGTAGTGCTTCTAGAACCCAGAAGTCAGTTGCTCAGAAAACTTCTACGCGCAGTTCTAATAAAAGAACGGTAAGTAAGTCACCTTCTCGAAATAGAAGTGTAGCAACAAGAAGTAGCAGCAACAAAAGTAATAGTTCTAGAGCCAAACAAACAAAAAGCGCTAGAACACATTAAGATAGTTTTTAGGTTGGTTAGTTGTATAAGCCCTGGCGTGAATTTTTCCGTCAGGGTTTATTTTTTTACAAATTTCGAAAGCATCCTATAAACATCCTCTGATATTTTAAACCGATATAGGATACCTAGATATAGAATAACGGTCAAAACACTTTTAAGTAAAATGTTCACAATAGTGTGAAATGGTAAAGTCACGAAGAAAAATACAGATCCTAATACCAAAAGAAGTCCAAAAACCTTTACCGTCTCCGAAGTGAAGGGCACGATGTTAAATTTTAATTTTACGTAAACCAACTTAATGGTATTATAGATGACAATGGCAATGAATGTAGCCAAAGCAGCCCCATTCAGCCCCAAAATGGGAATTAACCAAATATTAAGCAGTACTACAAGAACCGCCAATAAAATTCCCATTGCCAGTAATGTTCTATAATAGTCCGAGTTATATAGAATGGCATTATTATTTCCTAAAAGGGAATCATAGACTTTTGCCAAACCTATCAAAAATACGATGATAAATCCACCTCGATATTCTTCAGGAAGTACTAAAAACAATTCGTTCAAATTGGTAATTATAAGTACAAATAAAATTCCTGATGCAATAAAAAGTGTTAAGGATGATTTTTGATAGAGTGATTTTAGTGCCGGTTGATCCTTGTTGTTGAGTATTTCCGCCGTTAAAGGGTAGGTGATTTGATGCATGGCCCTTGATGGGACAATGATGGTCGTAGCTATATAAATTGCCACACCATAATAGGCCACATTTTCAATTTGTATATATTGATTGATCATCACCTTATCGATCTCCAAAATGATAACCGCTGCAGATCCACCTAGGATAATCAATACACTGTAATTCAAGATAGAGCGAATATTGGCAGGAAAACTAAAATGCAATTTGGGCATCTTCAAATTATAGGCGTACAATTTCATAATTAAAGTACGCAGAAGGTATAAGGCCACTAAGGCCTTTAAGAAAAAGTCAACTGTAATAACATCAAAATATACCAGAAACAATAAGAGCATTACCCCTATCCGATTAAAAACTTCTTTCATGAAATTACCAAAAACCGATTTCATTTGCACTTTCGACCAAGCATAGAACACTTCGAAATACGCCATAGCCATGCCGATAAGAAAGATGTGCCAAACATAGTCTTTGACAATGGTGTTTTCCTGGGATATAAAGCCTCCTAATGCATTATTAAAAAAAAAGGCAATGAGAGCAACGGGGATTATTAATATCAAGGGTAAAAGAAGCATTAGAGTTTCAAAACCCTCTGTTTCCTCATTTTTTTTTAAACTACTATAAAACTTTACCAAGGTATTAGGGACACCAAACGCGAGGAGCGGCATTAAAACGGCAGAAGTAGATAATATTACGGTTACCAAGCCATAATATTCATCCGTTAAAAAATTGGTGTACAGGAATAAAGTATTAATCGCTGCAAAACCAAAACCAAAATAGGTGATGAAAGTGTTTTTTAGCGCTTGTTTAGTGACTATTCCCATTAAATTAGTTTGGATAATTCCCGGGCAAGCTCCCTCCTACTATACTTTTCAACACCTTTTGATTCGGTCTTGAGATTTCCTTTTTGATAGGCAGCAAACCATTTTAAAATTACATTTTTTAAATCGATTTTGGATTCATAGTCAAAAGTAGCCCCGGTATTGGTATCTGAAATGATTTGATTGGCATCCCAGTTTTTTGGTCCAATGGCAAGTATGGGGCGTTTCGCTACCATATATTCATATAGCTTCCCTGGAAGTATTCCTTGAGTTTCATGGGAATCTACCTCTACCAACAACAAAACCTGTGATTCTTGCTGAAGCTGTATGGCCTGGTCATGCGATACATAGCCCAATAATTCAGTATAGTTCTCTAAGCCTGAATCATAGATACTCTTCAGTACATCTTCACTTACAACACCGGCCAAGCGCAGTTTAAAATGTTGCTTAAAGGGTTCATTCTCTCCAAGCAATTGCGCCAAAACGCCCCACAATACGCAAGGATTCCTTCCTGAAAGCAATGAACCAATGTGTGAAAGCGTGAATTCTTCAGTTTTTGCCGTATCCCCTTTATAATCAGAATCATACCCATTGGTAATTACAGAAATTGGCTTTTCAGTAAGACCATTGAACTCTTCTTTAGTCGTTTGGCTGGTAACAACTATTTGGTCCGCTGTATTTAAAACCAAATGCTCCAATTCTTTATGTTTTCTTTTGGATTTCGTGCTAAGTTTTAGTTCTTTATGATACCCGATAGATGTCCACGGGTCCCTAAAATCAGCTAACCATTTGAGTTTTCCCTTTTGTTTCAAATGATGACCGATTAAATGAACACTGTGAGGTGGACCCGTTGTAATAATTGTGTCAATACCCTCTTTTTCAATAATACCCGATAAGAATTTTACCGAAGGTTTCACCCAATTTTTGCGCGCATCAGGAATATAGAAATTACCTCGAACCCATAACATTATCTTCTCCAAGAAAGATTGGTTTTTGGCCTTAATAATTCCGGAGCTTATGCGTTTTGCTTGTTTCTTTGAGAATAGGCTTGCCAACTTATAAGGTTCTTTAATCGGGTACTTGTAAATTGTAACTTCCTCTGGAATCTCACTTACAAAAGACGCATCAATAATGGGATAATTTGGGTTTTCAGGTATATAAACTATCGGGGTTGTATCAAAATCTGGAAGGTATTTCACGAATTTCAACCATCGCTGCACTCCTGGTCCGCCAGCGGGAGGCCAATAGTACGTTATGATTAATGCCTTTTTCATTAGTCCTCCTCTTTTTTGGGAGAGCGCCTAAAGGAAAATCCTATTCCCAATAAGACAATCAAACCAAGAACAATAGAGCTTGCCAAAGTTATTTGGCTGCCATTTTTAATTACTTCGGGTTCAAATTTGAATTCAATGGTATGGTCACCGCCAGATATATTTAGGGCCCTCAACACATAATTCGCCCTAAAATGGTCTTTTAGCTGACCATCTATATAAGCATTCCATCCATTTTCATAATACATTTCAGAAAAGACCAAAACCCCTGCGTTTGGGTTAGTAGCCCTATAAGTTAGATGGTTTGGCTTGTAATCTGTTAAGGCAACATTGGCTAAAGAATCCGTGTGAAAATTGAATCTTTTAACGTTTTCAAAACGTGCTGTATTGACTACTGCTTCGTTTTTGACATCCATATTATCCAGTGCCTTGATTTCTTCATCGACAGACTTCACTTCAATCAATTTACTGACAAACCAGGCATTACCATTGGCATCAGGATTCATGGAAGGGGTGCTTTTACCCTCTTCATCTTGTTGGATGACATACTTTACATTAAGCATGTTGAGAATCTCAATTTTGCCTTTATAAATATAAAAATCGAACAAATCCTGTAATCCCGCAGGTTTAGCCGCATGGTAGCCACCAATAGATTTATGATAGAACGAGGTGCTTGCACCATTTAATCCTTCTTGCGGGTTATACACCCTATAAATTCCTTCATCTTGCAAAATCTGCTTATCAACAGGCTTTTCCGGAAAAGGATTGGACATTCTACGTTTGGATACAAAGTCCTCTTTGTTTACATAACGCATATCCACACCTACCAAATCAACAACTATTAATACTCCCAGTAAGATTATGAGAATATTTTCTTTTATCCTTTCCTTCAAATACAACCAAATTACCCCTACCGACAACGCTATAAAAATCAAAGTTCTAAAAAGGTCGTTTGTATAAACGGTCTTTCTATCTAACTGTATCAAAGAAAGGATCTCATCGCCATAATAGCGTTTCAAAGTTTCGTCTGAAAAACTTTCAAAACTAAAAGTGCCTTTTAACAAAAACAAGGCTAAAACAATTCCAAAGATCGTGAACATTGAAATCTTTAAAGCTTTTAACTTCCTGTTTTTATCTACCCTGGAATCGAATAATTCTTTCAAAGCCAAAATGGCCAAGACCGGTGCACATAGTTCCAAAATCACTTGGATAGAGGAAACTGCCCTGAACTTATTATAAAGCGGAAAATAATCAATCATGAAATCTGTGAGGAACCCAAAATTTTTGCCCCACGACAAAACAAGCGCCATAATCACTCCACCCAAAAGCCACCATTTGGCCTTATCTTTGACTAATATCAGACCAAGAATAAAAAGGAAGAAGATTATTGCCCCAATATAGGCAGGACCTGCAGTTCCTGGTTGATTGCCCCAATATAAGGGTAAACTCTTTGAAAAATCCAAAGCTTGACTTCTCGAAATGCCTTGGTCAATAAGAAAATCATAAGTCTTTGAATTCTCTCCTAAATCTTCCCCATTAGAACCACCAAAAAGACGAGGTATAAATATGTTCAAAGATTCTACGATACCATAACTGTATTGCGTAATGTAGTCTTTGCTGAGGCCATTTGTGTT
>CAZYQR010000181.1:0-5808 GCA_964649755.1 uncultured Maribacter sp.
CCATATTGTAGATAATTTACCTAATAGCTTCTGATTGGGGTAATACTGCTCTACATAGGCAATCATTAAATAGTTAGCAATGGCATCTTTTAGCCACTGTTCCTTTCTTGGGTTTAGGTATAATGTTTCTTCTAAAAATTTATTCAATGCCGTTTTAAGGAATTTCATTTCAAATTGAAATTGTTCCTCATAAGGTCTTACAAAAGAGGGTAATTGGTTAATGCCATATAAAGGATTTTTACTATAGTCCTTATTACTGACCAACAACTGAGAATGAGGGTATTCACCTAGATTTTCAAATATGAATTTTGCTAATTTGTTAATCGAAATCCCTTGGGCAATTTTATCATATTTGGAAGCATCAATATCTGTTACCATTGTCATATGAGGGGTAACGTGTGTGGTAAACTTCTTAAATGGGCTTAGAAGAATTTCGCAATTCTTCTGTTGTATGGCTTCCAACTGCGCTTGTTGACCACCTGGGAATCTCGAAATACCGAAGCTTCTGTAATTGGTTGCCAAATACAGATTTTCAGGATATTTGAAATTCACCGTTGTTCGGGTAATATCAGTATATAAATCCTCGAGATCTTTATTGGAATATAAATGCCATTTACCATCAAAAACAGCAGGGGTTAAATACCAATCTTTCAGGTAATACTCATTTCTATTATTGTAACCATATGGAGTGTATTTATCTGGAGGCAACTTTACCGTATAGGTAATAAATAGTTGTACGCTTTTACCCGGTAATAAGGTTTTGTTAAGCTCAATCTTTATTATGTCTTTTTCTGAAGTTCTCTCATATTGTAATCCCCTATACTCATCGTCGACAACACTGAATATATTAGTTCTTCCCCGTTCATTGTCTTTGGCAAGATGAAGACTCTTTTTGAATTCCTCAGCAAAACGTTTTGCCAAACCAGTGTTCTTATTGGAATAAGCATGTGCCCAGTCATTAAAATATAAAACTTCCAAAGGAAATCTTGAAGCATTCTTGTATATAAACTCTTGTTGTATATTCAATTCTTTGGTCTCTCCGTTTAATTTTACGGTAAGGGTATTCTTGTGTTGAGCACATAGCTGTTGCCAACCAAATAAAATAGTAAGCAGTATTATTATGTAATATGAATATACTTTTTGTTTCAAGGAACAGATTTAGAAATTTGGGCTTAATGAGCGACCCTTGTAGAAAGAATCCAAAATATTGACAACTTCCTGTTCATTATCGGCAATTTTTATCAAATCTAAATCTTCTGGACTAATATTACCTGCCTCGAGCATAGTACTTTTAACCCAATCAATAAGACCACTCCAAAAATTGGTACTCACTAGAATAATTGGGAATTTTTCAATTTTATTGGTCTGTATAAGCGTTATTGCTTCAAAAAGTTCATCTAATGTTCCAAAACCGCCTGGCATTACAACAAAACCTTGAGAGTACTTAACGAACATCACCTTACGAACGAAAAAGTAATCAAAATCCAAGCTTTTATCACTATCTATATACGGATTGTCGTGTTGTTCAAAAGGCAAATCTATATTTAGACCTACAGAGGTGCCACCTGCTAAATAAGCACCGCGATTACCGGCTTCCATAATACCAGGTCCGCCACCGGTTATAATACCATAACCAGCTTCGGATATACTTTTGGAAATACTTACAGCAAGTTTATAGTGGTCCATATTCTCTTTGGTGCGGGCAGAACCAAAAATAGATACGCAAGGGCCAATGGCACTCATTTTTTCGAACCCACTTACGAACTCGCCCATAATCTTGAAAATGGCCCAAGAGTCATTGATTTTAATTTCATTCCAACCTTTACTATGTTGCTCTTTTCCCATATTGTTATATTCTATTAGGGCCAATTAAATTACCCTAATTTGATTTGATTTGATTTTAATTTTTGCTGGCCGCTATTTTAGGGGTATCCATTAAACCCAATTCCTTTCGTAGAAATCTTGCGGTATAGCTCTTTTTGTCTTTACTGACTTGCTCCGGTGTACCTGCCGCAACAATCATCCCGCCACAACGACCACCTTCGTAACCAATGTCAATGATGTAATCTACCAGTTTTATTACATCTAAATTATGTTCAATAACCAGGACTGTATTTCCTTTGTCAACCAATTTGTTCAAAACTTCCATTAGCACCCTAATATCCTCAAAGTGCAGTCCAGTCGTAGGCTCGTCCAAGATATAAAAAGTATTACCAGTATCGCGCTTTGATAGTTCGGTGGCCAATTTAACTCGTTGGGCCTCTCCACCAGATAGGGTAGTTGATTGCTGTCCCAATGAAATATAACCCAACCCTACATCTTGAATCGTTTTTAACTTACGATGTATTTTAGGAATCAATTCAAAAAATGAAACGCCATCATCAATCGTCATTTCCAAGACATCTGAAATTGACTTTCCTTTATATCTAATTTCGAGCGTCTCCCTATTAAAACGTTTGCCATTGCATGTTTCGCATTCGACATAGACATCAGGTAAGAAATTCATTTCTATTACACGCAATCCACCTCCTTGGCAGGTTTCACATCTTCCACCTTTAACATTAAAACTAAAACGGCCTGGTTTATACCCTCTAATGGCCGCTTCTGGCGTTTTAGTGAATAATGAGCGTATCTCACTGAAAACACCTGTGTATGTTGCTGGATTTGATCTAGGCGTTCTACCTATAGGCGATTGATTTATATCGATTACCTTGTCAATATGTTCCAACCCTTTTATCGATTTATAAGGCATAGGTTTACGAACTCCATTAAAATAATGCGCATTCATAATAGGGTAGAGGGTCTCATTAATCAATGTTGATTTACCACTACCAGAAACACCTGTCACCCCTATCATTTGACCTAATGGAATATCAATAGAGACATTTTTTAAATTGTTACCTGTACATCCTGATAATGTTATTTTTTTACCATTGCCTTTTCTACGCTTTTTTGGGATAGCTATTTTTTTGATTCCGGTAATATAGTCAGCTGTTAAGGTATGGTGTGCTTTTAGTTCGTCAGGTGTCCCTTCAGAGATGATTTCACCGCCATGATGGCCGGCTCTAGGTCCCATGTCAATTACATGATCGGCGCGTTGAATCATATCCCGATCATGTTCTACTACAATAATGGAATTTCCTATATCACGTAATGCTTCCAGGGAACTGATGAGGCGATTATTATCCCTTTGATGCAGACCAATGCTAGGCTCATCCAAGATATATAGAACACCAACCAATTGAGTGCCTATTTGGGTTGCCAAACGAATTCTTTGGGCCTCACCTCCTGAAAGTGATTTTGAGCTTCGATTCAGTGATAGATAGTCCAGCCCAACATCCAATAAAAATCGAATACGGGTTTTTATTTCCTTGATGATCTCCTCAGCAATTTTTAATTGATTACCATGCAACTTACTTTCTAAACCGTCGAAAAAATCAGCTACTTGGGCAATATCCATATTAGAAAGTTCAGCAATATTGCTTTCACCAATCTTGAAATTCAATGATTCTTGACGCAGTCTTGATCCATTACAAGAAGGGCAGGTAATCCTATCCATATATTCCTTAGCCCATCTTTTTATTGAGGTGGAGTTGGCTTCCTCGAACTGATTCTTGATGAAATTGGATATACCCTCGTAATCAATCTTATAATTGCGTTTTACACCTAGGGTCTTTGATTCGATTTCAAAACTTTCCTGTCCGCCATTGAGTAGTATACTGATTGCTTCGGCTGGAATCCTGTTTATAGGGTCGGAAAGTTGAAATTCATAGCGTTGTGCAATGGTCTCAATTTGTTTGAAAGCCCACGATTTTTTGTATTCTCCTAAAGGCGCTATTCCTCCGCCTTGAATAGAGAGTTTTTTATTCGGGAAAATCTTTACTTCATTAACCTCGTATACATGCCCCAAACCGTTACATTTTTTACACATGCCTTTGGGCGAATTAAAAGAAAATGTATTGGGTTCAGGAGTGGGGTAGGAGATACCTGTAGATGGGCACATAAGATCGCGACTAAAATACCGAGGGTCTTTGCTGCCTTCTTCTAAAACCATTAACACATTGTTACCACTGTACATCGCAGTATTTATGGATTCGGACATACGCTTGTCCAAATCGGTATTTTTGCTGATTTTAAGGCGATCAACGACGATTTCTATGTCATGTGTCTTGTATCGGTCAACTTTCATTCCCTTAACAATATCTTTGACCTCGCCATCTACCCGGACTTTTATAAACCCTTGTTTGGCTATTTGTTCAAATAGTTCCCTATAATGGCCCTTTCTTGATTTTATGATAGGGGATAGAATGTTGATTTTCTTGTCCTTATAATCAGTTATAATGAGTTCCTTTATTTGATCATCGCTATAACTGACCATTTTTTCACCAGTATTGTAGCTATATGCATCACCCGCACGGGCAAATAACAATCTGAGAAAATCATAAATCTCCGTAATCGTACCTACAGTGGATCTGGGTGATTTTGAAGTGGTTTTCTGTTCAATGGCAATAACGGGGGATAGGCCATCAATTTTATCGACATCAGGGCGTTCAAGGCCTCCTAAAAATTGACGTGCATAAGCAGAGAAGGTTTCTATATATCTACGTTGTCCTTCTGCATAAATGGTATCAAATGCGAGTGATGATTTACCACTTCCAGATAAACCGGTGATTACCACCAGTTTTTCCCGTGGAATCGTAACATCTATGTTTTTGAGATTATGGACACGAGCCCCTTTAACCTCAATATTTTCCTCGTAGTTTATCATCTTTTCAAAGCAAAGTTGCAAAGTTACGATTTTGACCCATAAAAAGGAAGCTGACAGAGTTTTGATTTTTCATTCTCACAAGTTAATTTTGACAGAAATATAGAATAGCTCATATGAAATTATTAGGTATAGGTTCACGTATTCAACATCCGGAGTTTGGAAAAGGAGTCTTAACAAATTTGACTTCAAAGCAATATTGGGTAACATTTATTGATAGCGGACTTGAAACAATAGCCATTGATACGGATTTTGAAGTAATTGAAGCCGTTACAGATGAAGTTGATACGGTTAGCTTTTCTGATGTTGAAATGTCATTGATCTCTATTTTAAGAAGATGGAGTGATACCAATAACGCATCGGCCATAGCTAGTAAATGGAAGGGAGGATCTCTCATAATGTCACCTGGCGATCCTAGTCTTTCTGATAAGGAAGTGCCCATAAATTCTTTTTTCCATAAAATTGTCATGGTTCGCGATCGCATTCGTGTTATGGAACAAAAAATAAATGCAAGTAAGAACCTTGACGATCAAGAAAAGGTGGATTTGCAACAGTATATTACGCGTATCTATGGTAGTCTTACAACTTTCAATGTGCTCTTCCAAAATAAGGGCGATCATTTTATAGGTGAGAAAACAATATAACCACTGCAGTCAAATGGCCAGTCTATACCTATTTTGGATGTATGGATTAAAGCCCATATTGGCATTTAAATACATATTCTTGGTTTTCTTTGAAATTAATTCAACGGATTTACCATTATAATACATTCCATAATTTCGTTTTCTATCAAAAATAATCCATTTATGCTTTGAGTAGCGATAACGAAAATGCCTAGATATTAAGGGAAGTACATTAAAACCAGGTTCTATTTCGGAAATATAAACGTCGTCCTTGGTTGACTCAAAATCAACCAAATTTTCAATTTGTGCCTTTTCACGACCCACACTTAATGCCAATTTGGAAATTTTTATTTCAATTATGGCAAGTTGTTCAATTTCAATGTGATCTAACAATCCATAAAGCTTTTTGATATATCGATA
>CAZYQR010000182.1:0-5807 GCA_964649755.1 uncultured Maribacter sp.
GTCAATCTGCTCTTTTGTGATGTTCATTTGCGAATCTAATTTTACATAAATAAAATGGGATGCAAAAGTAGTATAATTTAAATATACGAGCAAGTTTTTAAGTCACTGGATTTCAAACATTAAATCAGTTTTTTTTGTCTCCCTTCAATAAGGAAAAGAGAATAGATTGCAAAAAGGAAAGTAATAGGCTAAATAAAAGCGCCCACCAGATACTGTCAACGGTGAAGCCAGCAATAAGATTGTCGGCCAACAATATGATAATTGCGTTGATTATCAAAAGAAAAAGTCCGAATGTAATTATGGTAACGGGCAAAGTCAATATTATCAGAATTGGTTTTACGATAAAATTCAATAAGCTTAAGACAACGGCTACGATTATGGCTGTGGTATAAGTGTCTACTCCGACACCGGGTAATATTTTTGCAAGAACAACCACGGCAAGTGCGCTTAAAAGAATACGTAGAATGAATTTCATAAGTGAGGTTTTAACAAATAATAAAAAAAAGTATCGGAATGTACCGATACCTTTAAAAGTATAAAATATTTTTTGATTAATTAATGTAAAGACCAGGTAGATTTATGAAAGCCATGGTCTTGTTGAAAAACTGAATGGGGTTTTCTGCATGAAGCCAATGACCGGCATTATCAATAGTATCGATTGTGGCCGAAGGGAAGTGTCTTTTTATGAGATCTTTGTCTGATAGGGCAATATACTCTGATTTATCCCCTTTAATAAATAGGGTAGGGCCTTTATAAATATCCGATGGGTTTATGTTATCACCGATTTCCCCCATTTTGTCACTTAATACGTTTAGGTTGAACCGAAGACCGAGTTTTCCTTTTTGCACCCAATATAGGTTTTTCAACAAAAATTGACGGATTCCAAAATCAGGAATGTAATTACTTAATTCGGTATCGGCTTGCCCCCTTGATTTGATTCGGTCAAAATCCAATTGGTTCAATCCGTCTATAATATGTTGGTGATGTGGAGGGTAGTATTTGGGAGCAATATCTGCCACTATCATTTTATACATTAAATCAGGATAAGTAAAGGCGAATTGCATTGCAGTCTTTCCACCCATTGAGTGTCCCATTATTATGGCATCCTCCAATTTGTATTGTTGTATATAGTGTTTAAGGTCTTCCGCTAGAATATCATAATCAAAATCCTCGGAATGAAAACTTTTACCATGGTTGCGTTGGTCTATAAGGTGAACTTGTAGCCCTTGTTCAGCATATTTCATGCCCAAGGTCTTCCAATTGTCTGACATGCCTAAAAAGCCATGTAAAATTAATAGTGGCTTACCTTCACCTATGATATTGGAATGTAAGGACTGGTTCATTTCAGTTTGTTCAAGTACATTTTTACAACATTATCCAATCCAAAATATAGCGATTCACAGATTAGGGCATGCCCAATCGAAACTTCCAATAAGTTGGGAATATTCGCTTTAAAATATTCTATGTTGTCCAAGCTTAGGTCGTGACCGGCATTAATGCCCAAACCCAATGATTTCGCTACTTGTGCAGCTTCAATGAAGGGGTCAATACCTTTTAAATTACCCTTCCCAAATGCTTCTGCATAACTTTCTGTATAAAGCTCAATACGGTCTGCACCTGTTTCCGCTGCGCCTTCTATCATTTTAACATCGGCATCGACAAAAATGGATGTTCTTATCTGGTTTTGCTTGAATGTTGCAATGACATCTTTTAGGAAGTCGCAATGTTTCTTGGTATCCCAGCCAGCATTCGAGGTTATGGCGCCTACGGCATCGGGCACAAGAGTGACTTGTGTTGGTTGTACTTCCAAAACCAAATCAATAAATTTTTGGATAGGATTACCTTCAATATTATACTCGGTGGTAACAATTTCTTTCAAATCCTTGGCATCCTGGTATCTTATGTGCCTTTCGTCTGGCCTTGGGTGCACGGTTATTCCTTGTGCGCCAAAAGTTTCCATATCCTTTGCCACTTTGATTAAATTAGGAACATTGCCGCCTCTTGAATTTCTCAAGGTTGCAATTTTATTTACGTTTACACTAAGTTTAGTCATTGGAATATTTCAAATCAAAAGAAAGCAAAAATACAAAATAGGCATACCTTTTGATATATTAAATTAGTATTTTGCGTTATAATTAGAGTTATGCAGATTCAGACACACATAATCACAACGATACCGGTCTTTGATTTAAAGGAGCCACTTGAAAATTTGGTTCAATTTTTCATGGAGAATACCTTTTCACATGTTGCAATTGTTGATGAAAACAAGTTTTTGGGGGTCTTCAACGAAAATGACTTAGAGAACTTTGAGGTTGATAAGACAATTGGGGATTATAGGTATAACTTGGAATCTTTTTTTGTTGGGAAAGATACAAGTTGGCTCGATGTTCTTGAAACTTTCGCAAGAAATGAAGCCAATTTAGTGCCTGTATTAGGTGATAAAAAAGAGGTTCTGGGTTATTTTGATATTACTGATGTCGTCAGTGTTTTTATAAACACACCTTTTTTCACTGAACCAGGAGGTATTTTAGTAGTGGCGAAAGGCATTAAAGACTATTCTTTTAGTGAGATTGTTCAAATCGTTGAAAGCAACAATAGTAAATTCATTGGGGGGTTTATATCTGAACTTAGAGATGAACAGGCGCAGATAACTATAAAGATCAGCAATAATAATATGAATGATGTAGTGCAAACTTTTAGGCGCTACAATTACAATATTCTCTTTGGAAATATTGAAGATCAATTCATAGATGACCTAAAACAACGGTCAGATTATCTAGATAAATATCTAAACGTATAACGAGTATGAAGGTTGCCATTTACGGACAAACATATCAAGACAATACCCTTGATTATGTCGGGGAACTGATCGATGAGCTCGAAAAGGAATCTGCCACAATTTCAATTGAAGTAAACTTCAGCATTCATTTATCGAATAAGTTTAACGTAAGTAATTACCAGATCTTTAGTGAATCTGTTGGGCTTGATAGTTCTTTTGATATGTTCATCAGTTTCGGTGGCGATGGCACTATATTAAGGGCAACAACTTATGTTCGTGATTTAGGAATCCCAATTGTCGGTGTAAATACAGGTAGATTAGGATTTCTTTCAACATTTAAGAAGGAAGATGTTCGGAAACTTGTGCAAGAATTCCAACAAGATGCTTATACTATTGTGGAAAGAAGTTTGGTTGAGGTAAATGTCGACACCCAGGCAGATGAAATAGGGAAACTTAACTTTGCCTTGAATGAAATTACAGTCAGTCGTAAGGACACTACTTCAATGATAACTGTTGAAACCTATCTGAATGGGGAATATTTAACTTCATATTGGGCCGATGGCCTAATAATTTCAACACCTACCGGTTCAACCGGTTATTCATTAAGTTGCGGTGGTCCTGTTATTGTCCCCACAGCCAAATCATTGGTTCTTACACCAATAGCGCCACATAATCTAAACGCAAGACCTTTGGTCATATCCGATGATACCGTAATTCGCCTAAAAGTTTCAGGTAGGGAAGATCATCATTTAGTTTCATTGGATTCCAGGATAGCAACTTTGGAAAATGGAACGGAAATCGAAATTAGGAAAGCAGACTTCACCATTAAGATGATAGAATATACTTCAGAGAGTTTTCTAAAAACCTTACGCAACAAATTATTGTGGGGAGAAGACAAGCGCAATTAAGACTTAAATAAACAATAATTGTCTTCAAATGTTGTTTATCATTTGAGAATACTAGTTTATTCATTGATCGTCCAGAACGATTGAATGGGGTATATTTGCAAACTTTTATAATTTATGAAGAATTATCTTGTTTTGATTCTTGTTTTACTCTGTGTTTCCTTGAGTGCACAGACATATGAAATTGGAGTATTCGCTGGTGGAGCCAATAATATAGGGGATGTAGGGAGAACTAACTATATCTTACCTTCTGATATTGCCTTTGGGGGTTTGTTCAAATGGAATAAAAGTAAACGATATGCTTGGCGTGCTAGCGTAATTTATGGTAAATTTACGGCCGATGACACAAAATCAAATATGGCCTCAAGACAACAAAGGGGTTATGTTGTGAAAAATTCCATTATTGAGGCTTCAGCTGGTTTGGAATTTAATTTTGTTGAATACAATTTGCATAAATTGGGTCCGGCCTTTACCCCATACATTTATACAGGGGTAACTTATTTTAGATACGACTATGATTATATTGATGCAGGTCAGCAAATTAATTTTGGTCAAAAGGATGGTTCTCTTGCGATACCTATGGTAGTAGGTGTCAAAAAAAGATTGAACCAATATTTGATTATAGGGGCAGAAGTTGGTGCTAGATATACATTTACTGATAATTTAGATGCCAGTAATCCCGAAAAATCGAACCTTAATCAGCAATTGGATGTTGATTTTGGGAATATTTTTAGTGACGATTGGTATGTGTTTTCTGGGGTAACTTTAACCTATACGTTTGGGAGAAAACCATGTTCTGATTGTTTTGAGTAATACCACATGAATACGATTGAAGAAATTAACGACCAAAAATTGCCAAAACATATTGCCATTATTATGGATGGTAACGGTCGTTGGGCCAAGCAAAAAGGTAAATTAAGGGTTTTTGGTCATGAGAATGGCGTGCGTACTGTTCGAAGTACGGTTGAAAGCTGTGTCAAAATTGGTCTGGAATATCTTACCCTATATACCTTTTCAACAGAAAATTGGAACAGACCCAAATTCGAAGTTGATACCTTGATGAGACTTCTTGTTTCTTCCCTTAAAAAAGAACTTAAAACTTTTAACAAAAACAATGTAAGGTTAAATACCATAGGTGACATCAAGTCATTGCCTACCAGGGCATATAATGAACTTGTCGAGGTTATGGAAAAAACGAAGGGAAACACAGGAATGACCCTTACATTGGCCTTAAGCTATGGTGCACGTGAAGAGCTGAAAAACGCCATGCAACAAATTGCAATCAAAGTTAAAAATAATATAATTTCGCCTGATAGTATTGATGAAACCATTATAAATAACCATCTTTACACGCAAAATTTACCAGATGTTGATTTGTTGATTCGAACCAGTGGGGAACATAGGATCAGCAATTTTTTATTATGGCAAATTGCATATGCTGAATTATATTTTATTGATGTATTTTGGCCCGATTTTAAGGAGCATCATTTGGTCGAGGCCATAATAAATTACCAGAACAGAGAACGAAGATTTGGAAAAACTAGCGAACAACTCAACTAGCGATATGAAAAGGTTCATATCCCTTGAACTTTTTATTACCTTCTTACTACTTATTACCACCACTTTTACTATAGCACAGGATATTTCCTATGAAGATGGTAATAAATATATTTTAGGTGGTCTTGAAGTGACTGGACTTCAAAGCTATAATGAGCAAACTGTAAAGACATATACAGGTCTTAGGGTAGGGCAGCCAATTACGCTGCCAGGAGAAGAGATAAGTGCTATAATCAATAAACTTTGGGGTCTTGAGCTCTTCACGGATATTGATTTTTACATTACCGATATTCAAGGCCAAAATGTCTTTCTTGAATTGGTTATTTTGGAAAGGCCCACCCTGTCTAATGTGACCATGAAAGGTGTGAAGGATAGAAAGGTAGATGAGATACTCAAGGATACCGATCTTAAAAAAGGAAAGAAAATTACCGAAAGTCTTATTGCCAACAGTAAAAATTATATCCAGAACAAGTTCAAGAAAAAAGGGTACTACAATACTAAGGTACACATCATCACGGTTAAAGACACTTCTGAGACGAATGCCAGAGGTATGGTGGTGAATGTGC
>CAZYQR010000183.1:0-5796 GCA_964649755.1 uncultured Maribacter sp.
TTAGGAAGAGTCTGCTGCCATCCATTTCACTGCTTATGAAGAGATCCTCATCACCTAGCTCAATGCTCTTTATAATAAGACTGTTCTCTCCAAGTAACTCTGAATCATGGATTTTATAATCTAAATCTAAAAATAACTTACCTTTATCTATTTTATATCCTGCAAATTGTGCACTGTAGCCGCTATATTTAGTGATATTAAAATGATATCATAAAGATATGATAATAAATTAAATTATCAAATATTTTATCATATTTTTTGCTCTATTTACTTTCTTGTCTAAACCTTTTTGTTTTCTTTTTATCCGGATTTTTGAAAAGGCGTTTGAAGAATCCATCGCGCTTTATAGGTTCGCAGTCCAACCGCCTTAAAACTGAGGTCTCTGGTTTAGGAAAATTTGCCTTGGTAATATGGTTTAAAGATCTGTCCCTGTTCATCTTTTGCATAAAAAGGGCAAAAAGTGGCAGTGCTGCATTGGCTCCTTGACCTAGGCTTGTACTTCTAAATCCGATTTCATGAAGGTCAAGGCCTACCCAAGTAACGTGAACCAATTTCGGGGTTAAAGCCACGAACCATGCATCCTTGTTGTTCTGCGTCGTACCTGTTTTGCCAGCAATATCGTTTTTCAATTTGTAGGTTGAACGTATTCGAGAGGCGGTACCTTGATTAATGGTAGATTTCATCATTTCGAGCATAATTTCGCCTGTTTCTTTCGAAAATGCAGCGATTTGGGCTATTTTTGGCTCAAATGTGGCCAAAACTGAATCTTTATGATTCGTAATAGTTTTAATCAAATAGGGGAGTACTGCTTTTCCTTCATTTACATATCCAGCATATGCGCCTGCCAGTTCGTTAACATATATTTCTCCTGTACCCAAAGCTAAAGAGGGTTGTTCAGGTAATTCTGAGAAAATGCCCATATTTTTAGCTTGTACCAATACATTATCGATTCCAGTTTTTTCAAGGACCTTGACCGCAACAGTATTGACCGAATTACTCAATGCCATCTCCATGGAATAATTAAGAAACTTTTCATCCTTGTCACCAGAATTGCGCGGTGACCATCCTTTCAAATTTTCATATTCCACCTCTTGCGCTGAGAAATAGGAACATGGTGAAATACCGGCTTCTAGAGCCGCAGTATAGACAATGGGCTTGAAAATAGAGCCTACTTGCCTTTTGCTTTGGCTGACATGGTCATATTTAAAGATTTTATAGTCGATTCCCCCAATCCATGTGAGCACAGCACCGGTTTTTGGGTCTATGGATAACGAACCGGTATTTAAAAATTTTAAATAGTGTTTTACGCTGTCTATAGGGCTAGCCTCAATTTTTTTATTTCCGTTCCAATCTGACAATTTCATCTTGCGTTTAATATTCAAAGAATCCCAGGCCTCTTTATGATTTAATCCATTTTCAATCAATTTTTTATAATGAGGTGCGCTGCGTACTGCTTTTTCAATAATATTTTTGTTGACTTTCCATGGTGCTCTGGTACCATAACTTTTTTCAAAACTTTTTTGAAGTGATTTCATATGTATTTTCATGGCATCTTCTGCCATTACTTGCATCTTATGGCTTAAAGTGGTATAGATTTTAAGTCCGGAGGTATAGATATTATATCCATTGCCCTCTTCTTTTTGGGATGTACTCCATTTAACTAATTTTTTACGTACCTCTTCCCGAAAATAGGGTGCTATTCCAGCGGTATGATCAAATTCCTTATAATTCAACCTTAAAGGAATTGCCATTAAACTATCTTTTTCTTCAGTTCTTAGAAATTCATTTTTGTACATGGACCGTAACACGAGATTGCGGCGATTTAAACTTTTCTTAGGAAATACATTTGGATTGTATCCGTAAGTGGCCTTTAACATGCCAATCAGAACGGCGGCCTCTTCTATCGAGAGCAGTTTTGCTTTTTTATTGAAGAACTTCAAGGATGCGCTTTCAATACCGAAAGTATTACCACCAAAAGAAACCGTATTCAAATAATGGGTAAGTATTTCTTCTTTGGTGTAGATATCCTCTAATCGGGAAGCGATAATCATTTCCTTGACCTTATTAATGGCCATGTTCGCTTTCTTTCGATTTTTTCTTGGGTAGAGGTTTTTAGCCAGTTGCTGTGTTAAGGTGCTTCCACCACCTGAAGATTGATCCTGCATCAAAATGGTTTTTAGGGCCACACGGAAAAGACTGGGATAATCAATTCCGGAATGTTTGTAATAACGCTGATCTTCTATTGCCACCAAAGCATTTAAAAGATGCTTCGGAAATTCTTCGTAGGTAATAGGTTGGCGATCAAACAGATAATATTTACCAATCAATACACTATCTGCTGTGTACACTTCAGACGCTCTTTGGTACTGAAAATTGGACAGTTCTTTTTTTTCTGGAATTTTGCCCCAAACCCCAAATCGCACACTAAACACAAAAATGGTTATCACAGTGAATATGGCCAAGCACAAAATGACTGTGAATTTTGATAATCGGGCTTTTGGGGTTTTTAAATTCAAATCGAAAATTTTATTGCAATATCAAACATAAATTTTAAAATGACCTAAAACTTAACAAGGCTTTAGATAGCATTTGATTATTTTTGAAATAAATAGCAAATAATGAAAAAAATCCTCTTTTTACTCCTTTTTACTGCCCAATTTTCTTTCGGTAATTCCATTTTTTGGTCCAAAACAGGGCATAGGGTTATTGGTAAAGTTGCTCAGGAAGAACTTTCGGGACGGGCAAGGCGTGCTATGGATAAACTATTGGATGGACAGAGTATTGCTTCAATCTCAAATTTTGCTGATGAGATAAAGGCTGATAGGCGTTTCAGGGAATTCAGTGCTTGGCATTATGTGAATATTCCACCAGACAAGGATTATTCTGATATTGAACCTAGTAAGTATGGAGATTTGGTGGCTGGTATTCAGAAATGCATAGCAATGGTGAAAAACGATAAAAACACGAAGGAAGACCGGGTGTTTTATCTTAAGATGTTGGTGCATTTAATTGGGGATTTACACCAGCCCATGCATGTGGGCAGGGTGGAAGACAAAGGCGGCAACGATATACAGGTGCAATGGTTCGGCAAAGGAAGTAATTTACATAGGGTTTGGGATTCCAATATGATTAATGATTATGGCATGGGTTATACGGAATTGGCGACTTCGCTTCCGGAACTTGACAAAAAAGAAAAAAGGACCATTCAAAATGGTACCGTACTTGATTGGGTGAAGGAATCACAAGAGATAGCCAATAAACTATATGAATCTGTTGAGGTAGGTGAAAAGTTGGCCTATAACTATAGTTATACTTGGTGGAGCACCGTAGAAAGTCAACTTCAAAAGGGCGGATTGCGCTTAGCCAAGGTACTTAACGAGCTTTTTAAGTAATTGCAAAGGTCATATATCACCTGAAAATCAACTATTTAGTGCCCAATTTTGGCGTTTTATCCTAAATATGGGATTATTATCGAAAACTAATACCTTGGCATAAGATCTGAAGTTATAGTATTGAAGTTATGCATGAGGACATTGGTGCAGCAACCCAAACGCTAAAGGCAGTGCTTAACTTGGTACAAGGGAATAAAAAAAATCGGTTTTGAGCCGATTTTTTTTATTGTAATACTCTAAAAGTCAAATTAATACGTTCCGCAATGGGTTTTGTTGTTTTGGGAATCTGATGTTGCCAATGATGTTGTGTACTTCCTTTCATTAACAACAGGCTGCCGTGGCCCAATACTATTTTGTGTTTAACCTTGGTGTTTCTTTTATATCTCAAATGAAATGGGCGCTCTTGACCAAGGCTTAAGGAAGCTATATTTGGGTTTTGCCCCAATTCCTTTTCATCATCAGCATGCCAGCCGTTACTGTCTTTGCCATTTCTATAAAGGTTCAATAGGCATGAATTGAAGGTAACACAATCAATTGCTTCAATTTTTTGCTTTATTTCCAGTAGTTCCTTAGTGAATGGTCGAGGTTGCATCGTAATATTAGAATATGAATATGATTTTGAGCCTTTGCCATAAAAGGCTGTTAATCTCGGTTGTGCATACACTTTGCCATATACTTTGATGTCATCTTGTTGCCATGAAATGGTCTCTTTAAATATTCTAAAATACTGAGACGCAGCTTCAGAAGCTATAAAATCTGGATAATAGGTAATATTGCTCTCAGGAAGATCAAGATGTATTTTTTCTTGAAGCATTATTTTAAAATAGTTTTTAATTGCTTTCTATAATCAGATGGATTTTGACCTGTAAAAGCTTTGAATGACTTGTTGAAATGCGAAAAGTTATTGAATCCACACTCAAAACAGACCTCAGTTATACTCATAGTTTGTTCTGTCAATAATTTAGAAGCATGTACCAATCTTCGTTCGTTTACGAATTGAACGAAGGTTTTATTGGTTATTTTTTTAAAATACCTACAAAACGAAGGTACCGTCATACTTACCATATCCGCTATCTCTGCTAATGGAATGTCCTCCTGAAAATTATTTTTCACAAAGTTGAATATAATGTTGATACGATCATTATCCTTTACTTCGGTTTCGAGCGAAAACCCTTCTGCATTCAAAACCTTGAATTCATCTGATAAGGCTAGCTCATTTAGAATGTGGAGAATAGATAAAATACGTTCAAAGTCGTTCTGATATTCTAGATCCTCCATTTTATCCCCGAGGATTTGTTTAGTAATACCGGAAAATGCTATACCACCTTTGGCAACTTCCAATAGATTTTGGATTTTTTTCATTTCTGGAATATTGAAAAACGATTCCCCTAAGAAGTCGGCTTTCATTTGAACCAAAATCTCATTTTTATTCCCTGTGAATTTATCGGTAAAACCACAATGTGGAAGATTACTCCCGATCAATATCAAATCACCACCGGTATAATATGATATATGACTACCTATTCTTCTTTTACCTGCCCCACCGTTTATATATACCATTTCAATCTCTGGATGGTAATGCCAAATATTGTCAGTGTTTGTCTTGGACGCATCAAATTTTTGATACATATAAGAATGACCAAAGTTAGGTTCAATCGCTTCGAAAGCAGGTTTCTGTTTTATCACTTGAAAGTAATTTTTATTGTAAAGGTAATTTAGGTGCCTGTATCAATTCTCTGTAAAATTACCCAAAATATATTCTATATTACCTATTAACAATATTTTTGACTATATAAAAGTTAAAATAACATATATATTGGAAAATCGTGATGTAGTTGGGCTTTTATTCTTGCCGTAAGTTTGTCCTTTAAATTGATCATTGATAATTAAAAAAATAAATATGAGAGCAACAATTAGCAAAATGCCGACAGAAGCAAGAAGGAATTCATTTTTTTCAAACTTCAAAGACAGTAAAAGAGTTCGCTGGGCAGCATACAGAACTTATCGTTAATAACAGAATAATAACAAAGAGGTGTTCATTATTCATTAACCTTTAAAACAAAAAGTTATGAAAACAATCAAGAAATTTACAGTAGCAGTTGTCATTATGTTCAGCACAATTGGCAGTTTTGCAAACGATGAAATCACTAAAAGTATATTCAAGGAAAAAGAGAATAAGGTATTTGTGAATCTTTACAATTTAGATAAGGAAAAAGTAGAGATCAAAATTTATGATAGCCAAAACAGAGTTATCTATACGGAAACTATAACTGATAGCTTACTTGTGAAGAAGGTCTTTAATTTTGAAGACGCCTTCGAGGATTCTTACACGCTTGTTATCAAAAAACAAGGAGAAACCTATAAAAAAAATATAGTTATTAATTAATTTGGAATTATTTAGTTC
>CAZYQR010000184.1:0-5791 GCA_964649755.1 uncultured Maribacter sp.
AAGAACCAATTAGAATATTATAGACACTACCAAGTGGTGCAAATATTCTATGTGTTCCTAAAAGACCATCGATTATAATTTCTAGAACCTCCAGGTTAATTATAATGAAACCAACATAAACCAATATATGGAGAATTCCAGGGATAGGCCTAACGACCATTTTGGTCTGGCCCAATGCAATTTTGGCCATATTCTTCCATCGTTGCGGTTTGTTATCACTAACGTCTACTTCCTTACCTAATTTAATGTTCCTGACAAGCTTCTTTACATTCCACGTAAAAAAACCAATACCAATAAGAAGTACTACGGCAAATAAGATATTAGGAAGATATTCCATTTAAGGTTGATCTATTTTTTCGGCAGGGTCATTTTCAGGAAGCGCATAATCCTTCTGTTTTTTACCAAAAACCGAAACATTGACATATCTTTTAGGATTCAAACGAAAATCCTGAAGTAACAGATCCAATTCTTTTGAAGCATTGTTTAAATTATTATACAATTGCTCATCTTTCATCAGTTTGCCCAAAGACCCATCCCCTTTCTCCATTTGACTTAATATTTTATCCAAATTCGAAACTGTAGATTCCAAGCTAGCCAAGGTACGGCCTAATCCTGCGTTGTTCAGTGAATCTGAAAGTTTGGCAAAATTGGAAGAAAGTTCGTTGAAATTGGTCAATGAACTATCCAATTTACTTTGATTATTTTTCAATAGCTTATTAAGTACCTCTGCACTTTCTCCTAGGCTTTTCATTAACTTATTGAGTCCTGAAATAGATTCACGTAAGTCGTTCTTGGTCTTGGCGTCCAAAATCTCGTTAACATTCATCAAAAGCGTATCTGCATTGGTAAAGGCTCCCTCAATCTTTTCCTGTAATGGAGCCAGCTTTTGTTGAACCAAATCAGTCAACCCTGGTCGAGTCAAAGTAATAAGGGTATCACCAGTTTGTGCCATAGGAGCTCCATCAAAAACAGGTTTGATCTGAATTCCTTTTCCACCAATAATTCCGGTATCATATAACTCTGCCTTACTATTTTTGGAAAATGTAAAATCATTGTTCACAGAAAATGTCACCAACAAATTACCGGACGCATCTTTAAACCTGATACCATTCACTTTACCAACATTAAAACCATTGATGCTTACTTGAGTGCCAGGTTGGAGTCCGCCGACATGCTTATAAACTGCATACAATGTTTTGCTATTATCAAATAAAGGCGTTGATTTTAAATAACTAAAACCCAAAATGAACAGTAGTATTCCCCCAACTACGATTATTCCTGTTTTAATTTCTCTGGATAGTTTCAAATGGATTGATTTATCGTTATTAAGAGCCAGTTTTGAAATATATTAACTGTTTTTTTATGTTTCTTTTTGCACCCATCGCATCAACTGGCCCCTCTTTCAAAGGCCAAATCGTTGGCCTTTTCTTTCGGTCCTGTTAAAATTATGAACCGTAGCCCTGCTATGCTTAAGAATTTTGCCTCGTTATGTATCAAAAATAGTCTATAATAATTCCAATCATATATTTCAAAAACTGGCTCTAACAAAATTAGAAATAAAAATGAGACTGCTGTTATTATTCAGAAACGTATTTAAGGTCTTCGGTCAATGGGATTCTGACACCCTCCATATACGCTACGATATAAGAACTGGTATACCCTTTAATATCGGCGTTGGATTTTAACATTTCAGCCTCTTTGTATGAATTGGTAACGCCATACATATAACGATATAGGTTTTTATAGGGCTCTTTGGAAATCCTTCCCAAACCCTTGAAATTTTGCGGTTTAAGATCCAAATCCTTTGCACTGGCCATAATTTGTACTTTAAAAACCACTTTTGGTTCACTAACTGAACTATCGGTTTTTGCGATAGTTGTAACAACATCTGTCTCTCCTTCGGTTTTCTGGGCTGGTGCCTCAATCACAGTTTTGTCAACCTCTTTCTCCTCTGGCTCCTTTTTGACAACCACAGGTATCGTTTCTTTTAGTTCCTCTTGAACAGGAGATGTGGTACTTTCAAGGGGTGTCTCAATTTCCTTTTGAGCTACTTCTATTTCTTTTGGTTCATCCTCCTTTTGAGTTACTTCTTTTTCTTTTGGTTCATCCTTCTTTTGAACTACTTCTAGTTTAGTTGTCTCTTGTGGCTGTTCCGCAATACTACTCTGTACGGAATTTTTGTATTTTAAAATTGCTTCTGCAATTGCCGTACCCATTTGTGATTGCCCAGCTTTTGAATTTAAAAAAGCACCTTCAGATTTATTGGTAAGAAAACCAGTTTCGATCAAGACACTAGGCATGAATGTCTGATGTAAGACGATAAACCCAGCTTGCTTTACCTTTCGGTTATTCCGCTTTAATTCCCCAGAAAAATTGTCCTGCATCAATTTAGCCAATGCTATACTCTGGTCTAAAAATTCTTCCTGCATTATCGTAAGTCCTATGATAGACTCAGGTGAATTAATATCGTAATCAGCATATCTATCCTCATAATTATCCTCGAGATAGATTACCGAGTTTTCTTTCTTTGCGATTTCAAAATTTTGTTTATTGGCATGTAAGCCGAGTACAAAAGTCCCTGCGCCATTAGCATCTGAAGAGTGCGAATCGCAATGCACTGAAACGAACAAATCGGCATTTGCCTTGTTGGCAATTTCCCCTCTTACATATAAATCAATAAAAGAATCGTCCTTTCTGGTGTAAATAACCTTAATGTCCGGATTGGTCTCCAATATTTTTCCGACATTAAGAACAATATTCAAGGCAATATTTTTTTCAAGATAACCATTCCCCAAGTTACCTGGGTCATGACCACCATGTCCTGCATCAAGTACAACTACAAATTTGCCATTGTTTCTTTGAGGTGTATTATCACTGGTGAATGCTGTGAACAACAAAGCCAGGAGAAACAAGGAGGTAAGAAAAATACGATTCATATTCATATTAGCAAGGTGATTTGAGGTCCCTTAAATGGTTAAAATTATTGTAATACCCTATTAAGGGAACAAAAAATATATGTAAGTTTGAACTCCAAAAGTCAAGCCAAACCTTTACAAAAATAGGATATATAGCCTTGCAATCAAATAAACACTATTTACTTTTCCTATTACTACTTATAATTGGTGGCATTTCTGGACACGCACAAGAAGACCGTATTGTTGCATTGCCCATTAAAGCTGTACAAGACACAATAGTTGCACCCCTATTAACAGCTAGTGAGTTAAAATCTGTGCTGGTGAATGATTCAACACAAGTTGATACCGTTAAAACCAAGCCGCCTTTATTACTTGATATTATAAAATATAAGGCCAAGGATTATGTTAAACTAAGTCAAAAAGAACAGAAGATCTATCTCTACAACGAAGCTGAAATTCTGTATCAAGATACTGAGATCAAAGCAGGAATCATTGTTATGGATTATGCTAAAAACGAGGTATATGCAGGTCGAATAAAAGACTCTCTGGGAAATTACTCGCAACACCCATTCTTTAAACAAGGTGATAATGAAGTTATTCCAGATTCAATACGTTTTAATTTTGATACCCAAAAAGCCATCATCTGGAATTCAAGAACTGAACAACAGGCAGGCCTTGGGCAATTGGGCAGCGATACAATGAAGGTTTATGCCGATATTACCAAAAAGGAAAATGACTCCGTTTATTTTTTAAGTGAAGGAAGAATCACAACATCCACCGATACTATAAATCCGGATTATTACATCAAGGTTCGCAAGGCCAAATTTGTGCCACAAAAAAAAGTAATTGCAGGCTTCAGCAACTTATATATTGCCGATGTACCGACGCCTATTGCCCTACCCTTTGCTTACTTTCCACTAACCGTGGGAAGATCTGCTGGAGTCATGATGCCATTTATTGGAAATGAGCCAAATAGAGGATATTTTCTTCAAGATTTAGGCTATTATGTGCCCATTGGCGAGTATGCTGATGTACTCGTAACTGGGGATTTTTATACCAATGGCAGTTGGGGTTTTAAAACACAATCAATTTATTCAAAGCGCTATAAATACAGTGGTAATATTAACTTCAGATTTGAAAATTTAGTTACAAGTCAAAAAGGTTTTAGCGATTATAGCCTTACCAAAAACTGGAATGTTCAAATATCACATTCGCAAGATACCAAGGCAAGTCCCAACTCCCGATTTTCAGCATCCGTTAATATGGGAAGTAGCGAATATTATCGTAATTCGTTACAGCAACGTAATTTACCCAATACCCAAAATAATACGCTTTCATCTTCAATTTCATATTCCAAAACATTCCCAGCTTACCCTTCTGTGAATATGAGTTTAACGGCTACCCACAGTCAAAATACAAATACTGAAACTATTGAAATGAGTCTCCCAACCTTGCAAGCAAGCATGGAACGCATTTTTCCTTTTGTAAAGCGTGATGGCATAAAAAAAGGCTTAATTCAGAACATCAACTTTCAATATGATTTGAATGCCCAGAATAGAATTTCGACAACTGATGAAGATTTCTTTAAAGCAGAAATGTTCGATGGTGCCAAAGTTGGGGCAAAACATCGTATTCCTATAAGTACAAACTTTAAAGTGGCGAAATTTTTCAGTGTTAGTGTAGGGGGTAATTATGAGGACGTTTGGACCTTGGAAACCTTTAATAAAAGTTATGATGCTGAACAAGATGTTGTTGTTACCGATACCATAAGTGGTTTTGACCGTTTTAATAAATATAATTTCAGCGCTAGTATAGGAACCACTATATATGGTACTTTCAATTTTGGGGAAGATAAAAAAATTCAGGCTATTCGACATGTGATGCGACCTTCTATTAGTTATGGTTATGCACCGTCATTTGATCAATATTACGACGAATATATTGACGGTGATGGTGATGTGGTTCAGTTCACAAGATTTCAAGGCACCCTATATGGCTCCCCCAGTTTAAGCAAGTCCAATAATCTTAGCTTTTCACTGGCCAATACCTTGGAGGCCAAAGTAAGGGACAAGGATTCTACTGCTATAGAACCGAAAAAAGTGCCTATTCTTAGTAATTTCAACATCTCAACAGGGTACAATTTTGAATCTGACTCCCTTAAACTAAGTCCCTTAAGTGTTAATGGAGGTACCAATCTTTTGAAAAACAAAATGTCTATTAACTTTTCGGCAGGTCTTGACCCCTACGCCATTGACAATAATGGGAGAAGAATCAACACGTTTAATATTGATAATGGAGGAAGTCTTTTTAGGTTAACACGTGCCAATGTAAATATGGGATATTCTGTGAGTAATGAAACATTTAAGAAAGATAAGGAAGAAGAGGAAGATGAAATAGATCAATTCGACTATGTCGCGCAAAGTGGCGGGCGTACTGATGACCTTTTTGGGAAAGCAGATAGTTTTAGGGATACTCAACGGGATGATGCGAAAGCTTCAGATGATGTTGAAAACCCAATATTTGGTACCACTATTCCTTGGAATTTGCGTTTGGCCTACTCTGCCACCTATTCCAATTCTGCAAGACAAGATGAATTTACCAGTCATTCCCTAATGTTTTCAGGAGATGTGAACTTAGGACCACGTTGGAAGGTTGGCGGTTCATCAGGGTATGATTTTAAAAATCAAGGTTTTACGCTCACACAGTTGCGGTTTGAGCGTGACTTAAAGAGCTTTGTATTGCGATTTAACTGGACTCCTTTTGGAACCTATAAAAGATGGTATTTCTTTATTGGGATAAAAGCATCCATGCTGAAAGATCTTAAATGGGAGAATAGAAGCCAAAGATCACGTTAAAAGAGTTTGGAATTAAAAATT
>CAZYQR010000185.1:0-5789 GCA_964649755.1 uncultured Maribacter sp.
GTACCACATATATTCCAGTACTAACGTTAGACACATCCACAGATTGTGAGGTTGCATTCCGGTTTAAAGAAACCTGTATAACCAATCTACCCTGCATATCGTAAATGGTAGCTTGTGTTCCAGCCGTTAATTGACCTTTAACTACAATCGATCTCGAAGAATTATCTGAATAGATTTGCAAACCATATTCTGTTATACTTTTAGATGAAGTTGAAAAAGCGCATCCAGATGTATTCAATATGATGCTTCAAGTTCTTGATGATGGTTTCTTAACTGATAGTCTGGGTAGGAAAATCGATTTTAGAAATACGATTATCATAATGACCTCGAACATTGGGTCAAGACAGTTGAAGGATTTTGGTCAAGGAGTAGGCTTTGGTACCGCAGCAAAGAAATCGCAAGCGGATACTTATCAAAAAAGTGTTATTGAAAATGCATTGAAAAAAGCCTTTGCACCAGAATTTTTGAATAGAATTGACGATGTCGTCGTCTTTAATGCATTGGAAAGAGAGGATATTCACAAGATTATAGATATTGAATTGGCCAAGCTCTTTGCACGAATTAAAGATATAGGATACAATCTAAATTTAACTGAAAAAGCGAAGGACTATATTGCTGATAAAGGTTTTGATAGAAAATATGGGGCTAGACCTTTGAAAAGAGCTATCCAAAAATATATAGAAGATGCACTTGCAGAGGAAATCGTAAACTCTAAACTTGAGGAGGGCGATAATATTTTTATGGATTTGGACGAAAAGAAAGAACTCTTGACCATAAAAATCAAAAAGGCGGAAAAGTCGTCAAAAACATAGGTGTTCGTAAGAAAATTATGATGAGGGAGTCACAAATAATGACTCCCTTTTTTTATTGGCTATTTTGGGGAAGAAAGAAATAAAAGACATAGAATTTATTGCGAACGCAGTATACACGATATTTAAGCCTTTAATCTAATTTTTTATTTATTAGCATCGCTTCAGTTTACATTCGTTTCAGACACTATAATACAGATGAAATGAATGTGGGATCAACCAAGAAAACCATTATCGTAAGGGAGTATAATTTAGAGATAGGTACCGTACAAGTCTATCAGGATTACATGGTCGCAACTTTTGAAGAAGGAGCCACTTTGACCCTAGAAAGAGCTTATCAAATTATTGGAATTAGTGAAATACACTTTAGGGACAAACCCTTTGGTTATATTAGTCTTCGTAAGCATTCCTATGCTGTTGACCCTACTATTTACAATTATCTTAGAGAGCTTGAAAATATGAAAGCCTTCGCAATAGTCTCCGTAAAGGAAATAGACATGCACAACTTTAAGATTGAGAAATTGTTCTACAAAAAACCAATGAAGTTTTTTATTGAGTTCGACAATGCCTTAACATGGGTTAAAAAAAGAGTAAAGGCAAAATAAATCGTTTTCGCGATTTAAATTTCGAAACATTTAAGTATTCTACTCAATATCCTCTTCTGTAACTTCTTGCCCAGCAGTTTCAGGTATTTTGAATAAATCAATGAAGGCCATTCCTATCGCATCAATTAATTTTGTGGCGGTCAAAGCTTGGTAACCTAGATTTTCTATAGCAATATCACCCGCCCTTCCATGCAAATACACTCCAAAAATAGCTGCATTCAACGGTTGGTACCCTTGTGCAATCAAACCAGTTATAATCCCCGTTAGTACATCCCCACTTCCTGCAGTTGCCATTCCAGGATTACCTGTTGTATTCACATAACCATGATTATTATAAATGGTAATGGTATGCGCCCCTTTGATTACTAATATTATATCCTGTTTTTTTGAAAATGCCTTCGCTTTATTCAATTTATCAAAGTCATCCTTCCATTCGCCAATCAATCGCCTAAGTTCCTTGGGGTGTGGTGTCAGCACCGTTTTTGATGGTAATTTTTTTAAGAGGCCTTTGTTTTTGGCAAGCAAATTCAATCCGTCAGCATCAATCACCAAGGGCACCTTTACAGTATCCAAAAAATTGGAAAATGTAGTTGCGGTTTTTGAATCAGTACCAAGACCAACACCGATTCCTATGACCGATGGTGTAATATCAAATTCAATACTACTTATTTGATCTTCATCTTTATCGGCTATCACCATCACCTCGGGTAATGAAGTCTGTATGGGCAAATAACCACATTTGGGCACATATGCGGTAATTAAACCACTACCTACATTCAAGCAAGCATTTGCTGCAAGTGAAACTGCTCCTATTTTACCATAACTCCCTCCAATTATCAAAGAATGGCCGTATGTACCTTTGTGGGAGAATTTCTCTCGAGGCATATACATGGGTAGCACTTCATTCTTTCCAATAAGCTCATATTCTGATTTAGTATTCATCAAAAATTCTGGATCTAAACCAATATCCAAAACCTCCCATTGATTGCTATAAACACCGGTCTCCGGTAAGAAAAATATCAGTTTAGGTGTTTGAAAGCTCAGTACATGATTTGCGCGCACAACAGCATTTTGGTTTTCAACCGGTTTGTCCATAAAAACTCCAGAAGGCAAATCAACACTAAGAATAAAAGCTTCTGAATTGTTCAAATGCTGCATTAATTTGGCAACCCATTCATCGGGAGTTCTGTTCAGGCCAATCCCAAAAATCGCATCAACAATTATATCATCACGACCAATCTCAGAAAATTCGCAGTCACTCTCCAGAAAGTGCGGCCAAATTTTTCGGTCCTTTAAACGGTCTAAATTGATTAAAAAATCCTTTGAACGTTTATCACTATAATTGACCACATTCACCTCAATATTATACCCATGCTCTTTTAAATGCCTTGCCAACGCCATTCCGTCCCCACCATTATTTCCAATGCCGCAGAACAAGTGAATCTTAACTTGTGCGCCCTGCATTCGCAAATGCAGCCAGTTAAATATTTGTAAGGCAGCACGTTCCATGAGTTCATTACTCGAAATTTGCTGTTTTTCTATTGTGAATTTATCAGCAGCATATATCTGCTCTGCGGTAAAAAATTTCATTCAGTAAGAATTTTTGGTAAATATTGCCAATTCTATAAAAATCAAGTGAAACGTTTGATTAGCAAGCCAAAAGTACTACTTTTGGTTCTTACAACGAAGTATGCTTTTCAACAAATCGGACATAGCAACCTTATTTTCTCCATTTACCAATGGATACAATTCTACGATTACCCGTACAACCCCATTGGGGTAAAAAACTACATATAATCCGTCCGTATTTGCTATTTTTCGCACATAATAACTCAGTCTTAGTTAATCAATTTATATAATGAAAGTTTTAAAATTCGGAGGCACCTCAGTTGCCAATGCCCAAAATATAACCTTAGTAAAAGACATTGTTTCAAAAACCGAAAGCGACAAAGCAATAGTTGTTGTTTCAGCGCTGGGAGGAGTAACCGATTTATTATTGAATACGGCAAGTCTAGCATCATTACAGGATGATACCTATAAGTCATTTTTGAAGGAAATTGAGGACAGACACTTAAACACCATAAAAGAACTAATTTCAATCAATGCACAAAGTAGGGTTCTAAGCATGGTCAAAAGTGAACTAAATACATTGGAAACCCTTTTGGAAGGTGCTTTTTTAATAGGTGAAATAACCCCTAAACTTTCAGATAAAATAGTTAGTTACGGTGAATTGTTATCGTCATATATCATTAGTGAATTCTTTGCTGAGGCAGATCTTGATGTTGTTCATAAGGACAGCAGGGAAATTATTAAAACCAACAATGTAAATGGTAAAGCTGCTGTAAACTTTAAATTGACCAACCAGTTATGTGCGGACTTTATCACAAAAACACCCCATAAAATAATTGTTCTAGCAGGTTTTATTGCATCCACAGAAAATGGGGGTTCGACTACACTAGGGCGCGGCGGTTCTGATTACACCGCGGCCATTGTGGCAGCAGCCATAAATGCTGAATTGCTTGAAATATGGACGGATGTTAGTGGTATGTATACCGCAAATCCAAGACTGGTAAAACAGGCAAAGGCCATTCCACATATTTCTTATGAAGAAGCAATGGAACTTTCCCATTTCGGGGCTAAGGTACTTTATCCGCCAACCATTCAACCGGTGCTTTCAAAAGGTATTTCAATCCAAATAAAAAATACTTTTGATCCCGATAATCCGGGAACGATCATAACCAAAAATAAAAACGAAAAAGGAAAAACAGTTCGTGGTATTACCCATGTTGGGAATATAGCCTTGTTATCCCTAGAAGGCCCAGGTATGGTAGGTATTCCGGGGATATCCAAACGTTTTTTTGAAGTGCTTTCCCAATCCAGTATTAGCGTGGTACTCATTACCCAGGCTTCTTCAGAACATTCAATCTGTGTTGGTGTTTCTGCCAATGATGTTGCAGAAGCGGAACAAATAGTAAATGATGCATTTGCCTATGAAATTGGCAGTGGAAAAATAAATCCTGTTATGGTTGAGACCGATTTGGCAATTATCGCTTTGGTAGGTGATAATATGAAAAGCCATCAAGGCCTAAGTGGTAAAATGTTCAGCACCCTTGGACGAAACAACGTAAATATTAGGGCCATTGCCCAAGGAGCTTCAGAGCGTAATATTTCGGCGGTCATCAATAAGGAAGATGTAAAGAAAGCCTTGAATTCGCTTCATGAAGAGTTTTTTGAAGAGGATACAAAACAATTGAACCTTTTTGTAATGGGTGTAGGCAATGTTGGCGGTAAATTCCTAAATCAAATAAAACAACAGAAAAAATTCCTTCAGGACAATTTAAAAATTAATCCACGGGTTATCGGCTTGTCCAATTCAAGGACCATGATTTTTGATGAAGACGGAATTTCATTGAAAAACTGGGAATCACTTTTGTCCGGAGGGGAAAAAGCTGATAAATCCAAGTTCTTTGAGGCTGTCAACAAATTGAATTATCGAAATAGCATTTTTGTAGACAATACGGCCAGTGAAGAAGTTTCTAATACCTACCATTCGTATTTGGGTAATAGTATTTCCGTAGTAACCTGTAATAAAATTGCTTGTTCTTCAGATTATTCAAACTATTTGGAACTTAAAGCGTTAGCAAGGGAGTATAATGCACCTTTCTTGTTTGAAACCAATGTTGGTGCAGGTTTACCCATAATTGACACCTTGAAACATTTAATAGCTTCTGGTGATAAGGTGCAAAAAATTCAGGCTGTACTTTCAGGAAGTCTAAATTTTGTCTTCAACAATTTCAACGATAAAACTACATTTCACGATGTGGTAAAACAAGCACAGGAAGAGGGGTATACAGAACCAGATCCAAAAATAGATTTAAGTGGTATCGATGTTATGCGTAAGATTTTAATTCTCGCCAGGGAAAGTGGGAACCAATTGGAAATCGATGATATTGAAAACCAATCGTTCTTACCCCAAGATAGTTTAGATACTACTAATAATGATGATTTCTTTGCTTCATTGAAAAAACATGAAGCATCATTCCAGGAATTGTATAAAAAGGCTTTTGAAACTGACAGCAAATTAAAATACGTTGCACAATTTGAAGAAGGGAAAGCAAGTGTAGGGCTACAACATATTCCTAAAGGCCACGATTTTTACAACCTTGAAGGAAGTGATAATATCGTTTTATTTTATACAGAACGTTATCCCAATCAGCCTTTGATCATCAAAGGTGCTGGAGCTGGTGCAGATGTAACTGCATCTGGTCTTTTTGCCGATATCATAAGAATTGGTAACTTTTAACGATGGAACAAATACAAATTTTCGTTATGTAATCAAATGCATGAAATACTGTCGGAATCCACAGAGAAAAAC
>CAZYQR010000186.1:0-5731 GCA_964649755.1 uncultured Maribacter sp.
AGCTGGATGCCTTCAACATATTATATGTGTCCCTGACCAGAGCGGAAAAAGCCTTATATATCATCACTCAAAAAGACAATGCCTCGATTAAATCAAATAGAAAAACCCACTATTCAGATATTTTCGTTCATTATCTGAAAGAAAAAAATCTTTGGAATGATTCGAATCTAATCTATACTTTTGGCACCTTGAATCCCAATTCAATTGAAAAAAATAGTGCCATTGAGAAAGGTATTCCATATCAATATACCAATAAGGAAAACCCTAATTTCAGTATAATGACAAAAGCCGGATTACTTTGGGATACCGAGCAAGAAGCCGCCTTATCAAAAGGCAATCTCATACATCACATAATGGGACTCATTGAAACCAAAGATGATATTGACCACGTTTTTATTGATTTAGAGCAAAAGGGATTAATCAATACAGCGGAAGTCGATACTCTTAAAACAAAAATACAACGGGTAATAAACCATAATGACCTTGAAAAGTACTTTCAAAAGGGAGTCGTAATAAAAAATGAAAAAGAAATCATAACCAGGAAAGGAGAAATATTACGCCCCGATCGTATTGTGATTATTGGGAATAGCGCTACGATAATTGATTATAAAACAGGAAAGGAAAACACAGCTTATAAGGAACAATTGAATACTTATGCAGATGCACTGGAAACTATGGGTTATGAAATAGAAAAAAAGATCATAACCTATATTAATAATGATATAAAAATCGAATACGTTTAAATACCATATAATATGTACGGAAAAATCAAGGAATATTTGACTGAGGAGATAGCATCTATTAAAAATGATGGCCTTTTCAAAAAAGAACGCATAATTACATCTCCACAAGATGCTGTAATAAAAATATCGACTGGCGAAGAAGTGATAAATTTTTGCGCCAATAATTATTTGGGGCTTTCCTCACACCCAGATGTAATACAAGCGGCGAAAGATACAATGGACACCCATGGTTTTGGCATGTCCTCAGTGCGCTTCATATGTGGCACCCAAGACATCCATAAAGAACTTGAGCGAAAAATTGCAGAATTTTATGGCACTGAGGATACCATATTGTATGCTGCGGCATTTGACGCCAACGGGGGCGTTTTCGAACCACTATTAGGTCCGGAAGATGCGATTATTTCAGATTCACTGAACCACGCATCGATTATTGATGGTGTCCGTCTTTGTAAAGCGATGCGCTATCGATATGCCAATAGTGATATGGTAGACTTGGAAAAACAATTGATTCAAGCGCAAAAAGACCATGCTCGATTCAAGATCATTGTTACTGATGGTGTTTTTTCCATGGATGGTTTATTGGCCCCTTTAGATAATATCTGTGACTTAGCTGATAAATATGATGCGATGGTAATGGTCGATGAATGCCATGCAGCCGGTTTCATTGGGAAGCATGGCAAAGGTACTCTTGAAGAAAAAGGGGTTATGGGCCGTGTTGATATTATTACCGGTACCTTGGGCAAGGCTTTGGGTGGAGCAATGGGTGGTTATACCACTGGAAAAAAAGAGATAATCGAAATACTCAGACAACGCTCAAGACCCTATTTATTTTCAAACTCATTGGCGCCGGCAATAGTTGGAGCTTCAATTAAGGTTTTTGAGATGCTAAACAAGGATACTTCGCTAAGGGACAAGCTTCAATTCAATACCGAGTATTTTAAAAAAGGAATAAAAGAGGCCGGTTTTGATATTATAGATGGTGATTCGGCCATTGTTCCCGTAATGTTATATGATGCAAAATTATCACAACAAATGGCCAATATGTTATTGGAAAGAGGCATCTACGTAATAGGTTTTTTCTACCCTGTAGTTCCTAAGGAAAAGGCAAGAATTCGGGTGCAGCTTTCAGCCGCCCATGAAATTCAACATTTGGACAAAGCTATTGATGCATTTATAAAAGTAGGCAAAGAATTAAAAATCGTTTAAATGCTCTATTTAACCTGTGAACTGCGTTAAAAAAAAATAGGAATATGATTTTGTTAATAATATTTAACAACTTACATTTGCACCTAATAAACACTTAAACTTAAAATTTTGAAAATGAAACATCTTAGCAAATTATTGGTTGTTGCCCTACTGGTTGTAGGTTATAACAACATACAAGCGCAAGACGCCGATAACCCTTGGCAAGTTAGTTTTGGAGTAAATGCCATAGACGTATACCCAACTGGTGACGTAAGTGATTTTGGTAATGAATTCTTCAATGCAAATGATCACTGGAACATTCTTCCTTCTATTTCTTACGTTGGTGTATCTAAATCAGTAGGTGATGGATTCTCTATTGGTGCAAGAGGTTCTTTGAATAAAATAAGCCATTTCGGTGATACTGATGTTGATGATCTTTCTCATTATGCTGTTGATGGTACAATCAAATACAATTTAATGAAAAACACTGTTGTTGATCCTTTCTTGGAAATCGGCGGTGGTTACACTTGGATTGATGAAATCGGAGCTGGTACTGTTAATGGTGGTATTGGAGTTAATTTCTGGTTTTCAGAAAATCTTGGTTTTACTTTACAAACCCAATACAAGCATGCTTTCGAAGATTATGGTGTTACGCACTTCCAACATCTTGCTGGTTTAGCAATAAAATTTGGCGGTACTGATACTGACGGTGATGGTATTTATGATAAAGACGATGCTTGTCCAGAAGTTGCTGGTCTAGAAGCTTTCAATGGTTGTCCTGATGCTGATGGTGATGGTATCGAAGATAGCAAAGATAGCTGTCCTAACGCTGCAGGTTCTAAAGAAATGAACGGTTGCCCAGATGCTGATGGTGACGGTGTTGCTGATAAAGATGATGCTTGTCCTAGTGAAGCTGGTTTAGCTGCTCTTGCTGGTTGCCCAGATGCTGATGGTGATGGTATTGCTGATAAAGATGATGAATGTCCAAACGAAGCAGGTCCTGCTGAGAACAAAGGATGTGCATGGCCAGATAAAGATGGTGATAGTATTCTTGACAAAGATGACCTTTGTCCAGAACTTCCCGGAACTGTTGCTAACAAAGGTTGCCCTGAGGTGACTGAAGCTGTAAGAAAAACATTAAATGATTATGCTAAAACTATATTGTTCGATACTGGTAAAGCTTCTATCAAATTTGAATCTGCAGAAATTCTGAGCAATATTTCGTCTATACTTAAGGAGTATTCTTTTGCAAGCTTTAATGTAGAAGGCCATACCGACAGTGTTGGAAGTGAAGCATTAAACCAAAAATTGTCTGAAAGTAGAGCACAGGCTGTTGTAGATTGGTTAGTTGAAAATGGAATTGAAGGTTCACGATTAGTAGCTGCTGGCTACGGTGAGTCAATGCCGTTGATGCCTAACAATACTAGGAAGGGTAGAAACAGAAACAGAAGAGTTGAAATTAACTTGATCAAAAAATAATTCAAGTTCTTATCTTATAGATAAAAAGCTCCGCAATTGCGGAGCTTTTTTTATTTTCGATAACCTTAAGTCGTGCATCAAGATTGCTTAAATTTAGCCATGCAAAGTTTTATTGAGGAAATTCTAAAAGATGTACTTCGAAAACAGGACAACGTTGAAGACACTATTTTTGTTCTTCCAAGCAAAAGAGCAGGCACCTTTCTGAGAAACAGTATAGCCAACAGTACTGATAGGACCATATTCTCCCCCGAGATTTATAGCATTGAAGAGTTCGTAGGAAATATTTCCGGGCTCTCCACTGCCACCAATACCCAGCAACTTTTCGAGCTTTATTACGCCTATTTGGATCAAACCAAGGGCGAACAAGAGAATTACTTGGATTTTTCGAAATGGGGCCAAACCCTATTACAAGATATTAACGAGATCGATCGATATCTTATCGACACAGGAAAACTATTTTCCAACTTATCAGCTATTCAGGAAATCAACCATTGGTATTTGGCAGCCAAAAAAACCAAAATGGTTGAAGACTACATTAAATTCTGGAACAATCTAGAGGAACTCTATAATACATTCAATCAAAAATTGCTAAAACAAGGCATTGGGCATCAAGGCCTGGTTTATCGCAAGGCCAATGAAAATTTGGAATCTTATTTAGAAGCTAACAAGAACAATCGCTATATATTTATTGGTTTCAATGCCCTGAATACTGCAGAAAGCAATATAATTCAAAGAATACTCCAAACTAAAAACGCAGAAATCTATTGGGACGCAGATGAATACTATCTAGATGACCCTATTCATGACGCAGGTTACTTTATTAGAGGTCATAAAAAGAAATGGCCATACCTTCAGGAAAATCCACTTAAAGGAATAAGTTCCTTTTTTTTACAAAAAAAGAACATACAGGTAATTGGGGTTCCAAAAAATATTTCACAAGTAAAATATGTCGGCGCTCTTCTTAAAGAGATAAATATTGAAAATGGTAATCAATTAAAACGCACAGCTGTAGTATTAAGTGATGAAACATTACTTAATCCATTACTTAATTCAATCCCTTCAGAAATTGAAAAGGTAAATATAACCATGGGCTACCCCTTGAATAAATCAAACTTCGAAAGTTTCTTTATTCAGTTTTTTGATTTGTACATTAATAAACAGGCCAATGGCTGGTATTATAAAAGCGTTTTGTCTTTCTTGTCGCATTCCTATACCCTATTGCTTTTAAAAGAAGGCAGTGTTAATCTAGCCGAAATACTAGCTTGTACTATTAAAGATAAAAATCTCACCTTTTTGGAAGAAAATGAGATTAGATCATATGGCACTGCTACATCACAAAATCTAAACAAACTGTTCTTTGCCCAAACGCCAACAACGAATGAATTTATCGAACGCTGTATAGCACTGGTTTTATTGTTAAAGACTAAACTTCAATTATCTGGCAACAAGCTGGCTTTGGAAGAACTTTATAGGTTTTATGGGGTCTTTAATCAAGTTCAGAAATTATTGGAAAAACATGACTTTATCAATGACCTAAAGTCCTTACAGGCCCTTTTCAAAGAATTACTATCCTTGGAAACCTTGGATTTTAAAGGTGATCCTTTGGAAGGATTGCAGCTAATGGGCGTGTTGGAAAGTAGAAATCTTGATTTTGAAACTGTAATTATCACCTCAGTAAATGAAGGAATCATTCCCTCAGGCAAGTCGAATAACTCATTTATTCCCTATGATTTAAAAAGAGCTTTTGGCCTTCCTACTTTTAAGGAGAAAGATGCGGTTTATACATATCATTTTTATCATTTATTACAACGGGCAAAAAATATATACCTCATTTACAATACCGAACCAGATGTCTTGGAAGGAGGTGAGCGCAGTCGTCTTATCACCCAGTTATTAACTGATGAAAACATCAAAGAAAATATTACTGAATTAATTGCCGTCCCAGAAATCAAGGTAAAATCTAAGAAAGGAGGCCTTATAACCAAAGATGACACGCTAATGGCCCTCATTCAAGGTAAGGCCCAAAAAGGATTCTCCCCCTCTTCTTTGAGTAATTATATTCGTAATCCGATAGATTTTTACAAGCAAAATCTTTTGGGTATCAATGATTTGCTTGAAGTTGAGGAAACAGTAGCTGCAAATACCTTTGGTACAATTATACATGACACCTTAGAAGACCTTTATAAACCTATGATCGGTGATTATTTGAACAAGGAAGTTCTAAAAACTGCGAAAACCAGAATTGATGCTTTTGTAAAAAAACATTTCATAAAGTCCTATACCGACTCAAGTATTTTACGCGGGAAAAATTTAATTGCCTTCAA
>CAZYQR010000187.1:0-5725 GCA_964649755.1 uncultured Maribacter sp.
TTCAACGTGTTACCCTTTGGCAAGAAATCGCAACCCGCTAAAAAAGCAAATCCATTCATTGGTTTACTATTGTTCATTATCTCAATTGTATTACTGATTTTCACAGGGCCTTTAGGCCTTATTTACGGATTTTTTCATACCCTTTTTTCCAAAGGATTCATAGGTATTGGAGAGTTCTTATTAAAAATTGCAATTTCAGTAGATCAATTGGGCAATGTAATTATGCAACATTTGCTCAACTTGCTTTGGGTTAAAAAAGGAGGGTATAAGTTTGGTAATAGGGATGAGACCATATCAAGTGCACTAGGCAAGAACAAACAAAACAACACGCTCACTGGATTTGGAAAATCCATTGATAAAATCCTGGATATTATAGATGCGAATCATTCTATGAATTCCATCGATTATTATATTGAACCTAATGATTAATTGCCAATTTCATTAACAGCACCAAGTTTCCTAAATCTTTTTGTTACTTTGCGCTTGAAATTTAAAAAACAACAATGGTAGTTCTTGGTATTGATATTGGAGGTTCTGGAATAAAAGGGGCATTGGTAAACACACTTACTGGTGAAATGTTGACAGAACGTCACCGAATTCCAACTCCACCTACGAGAAAACCAAAAGAAATGGCCAGGGTGGTTGCCGATTTGGTAAAACATTTTGACCATAAAGGGCCTGTTGGTGTGGGATTCCCTACAGTAATAAAGCACGGAATCTGTAAATCTCCGGGAAATCTCCATAAGAAGTGGATGAATGTTAATCTCAATGAATTATTCAGTGAATACACAGGCTTACCAGTAACTGTAATCAATGACGCTGATGCAGCTGGATATGCTGCCATGAACTACGGAATTGGAAAAGGCAAAGACGGCTTTGTCCTCATGATTACCATAGGAACAGGATTAGGAAGTGGTGCCTTTTTGGACGGAGAATTGATTCCAAATATGGAACTTGGACAAATTCCGTACAAAAAATACAAAAAAATTGAGTTATGGGCTGCTGCCTCTGCCAAGGAACGGGAAGGTTTGTCCTATGAACAATGGGGGAAACGTTTTAATACCTTCTTGAAATTGGTTGATTTGATCATATCCCCTGACCTGATAATTCTTGGGGGTGGTACTTCAAAGAATTTCGACGAATTTAAAAATTATATTACAATAGATACTCCAGTTATTGCTGCAGGATTACAGAATTATGCGGGTATTATTGGGGCTGCAGTCGCGGCATTACATCAAGCACCTAAAAATTGATAAACCATAATTGTCATTCCGAGGCACGAGGAATCTATTCTCGAAATCCTAAGGAATTCAAAGTGCTTCATATGGAAATAAATATTCTAGAAAATTTAGATTTGGATTTATTGTCTTAATTAAATCAATTTTCTTAGACCTACTCCATCCTTTGATTTCCTTTTCTCTTGCAATTGCTTCTTGAATCCAAGTGAACTTTTCGTAATACAACAAATGTCTGCATTTGTACTTAGCGGCAAATGTATTTGTTTTTGAATCTATATTTTCCGAATGCTTCGAAAGCCTTCTTGCTAAATAATTAGTTACGCCAGTATATAAAACCGATTTGGTTTTATTGGTCAAAATGTAAATATGGTATGTGTGAAAGCCCTTACTGTACATGCCCCTAAAATAGAAAAAGATTCTTCGCTCCGCTCTGAATGACAAACCAAATGTTTGTAAAATCATTCAAAATGCAATGAAGAATCCTATATAGATAACAAAAGTTTGGGCCTTTATATTAACTTTTGATAATGTTTATGCTATTTTATTTCGCTTGCGATCTACTTCCGTCAAGTGAATTTTACGTAGACGTAAAAATTTAGGCGTTACCTCAACATATTCGTCTTTTTGAATGTATTCTAAAGCTTCTTCCAAAGAGAACTTTATCGCTGGTACGATTTTAGCCTTATCATCCGCTCCTGAAGAGCGAACATTGGATAACTTTTTGGTCTTTGTAATATTAATGGTCATATCATCGCCACGGGAGTTCTCGCCGATAACCTGACCCTCATAAATATCCTCACCTGGATCTACAAAAAACTTACCTCTATCCTGTAATTTATCAATTGAATACGGAATGGCTTTCCCTTTTTCCATAGAAACCAAGGAACCATTTTGACGCTGTGGAACATTACCTTTCATTGGCTGATATTCAAAGAAACGGTGCGCCATAATGGCCTCACCAGCTGTTGCAGTCAATAATTGATTACGTAAACCAATAATTCCTCTAGATGGAATCATAAATTCGCAGATCATACGATTTCCCTTAGCCTCCATACTGGTCATTTCACCTTTACGTATAGATACCATTTCAACCGCTTTACCAGAAACTTCTTCAGGCAAATCAATGGTCAAGTGTTCAACAGGCTCACATTTAACACCATCGAATTCCCTAATGATCACTTGAGGCTGGCCAATCTGTAATTCATAACCTTCCCTTCTCATGGTCTCGATCAATACCGAAAGGTGTAGTACCCCACGACCAAATACCATGAATTTATCAGCACTATCTGTCTCTTCAAGACGTAATGCCAAATTCTTTTCCAATTCTTTTTCCAAACGCTCCTTAATATGCCTAGAAGTAACGAATTTACCATCCTTCCCAAAAAATGGACTATCATTAATGGTAAACAACATACTCATGGTCGGCTCATCAATTGCGATGGTTTTTAGCCCTTCAGGATTTTCCAAATCGGCAATTGTATCACCAATTTCAAAGCCTTCTAAACCAACAATGGCACAGATATCACCAGTTACTACTTCTTTTACCTTAATTCTGCCAAGGCCTTCAAAAGTAAAAAGTTCTTTTATTCTGGATTTAACAATACTACCATCACGCTTTACCAATGATATTTGTTGCCCCTCTTTCAAGCTGCCTCGTAGTAATCTTCCGATAGCAATTCTTCCTGTAAAAGAAGAAAAGTCCAAAGAAGTAATCAACATTTGGGTATTACCCTCTTGAGGGTTAAAGGTTGGTATATGCTCAATGACCATATCCAAAAGTGGTTCAATAGAATCAGTTTCGTTTTTCCAATCATCACTCATCCAGTTGTTCTTGGCAGAACCATAAACGGTAGGGAAATCCAACTGCCATTCTTCAGCACCCAATTCATACATCAAATCGAATACTTTCTCATGCACTTCCTCCGGCGTACAATTTTGTTTATCTACCTTATTGATTACCACGCATGGCTTCAATCCAAGGTCAATTGCTTTCTGTAATACGAATCTGGTCTGTGGCATTGGCCCTTCAAAAGCATCGACCAACAACAAAACACCATCTGCCATATTCAACACACGTTCAACCTCACCACCAAAATCGGCGTGACCGGGAGTATCGATGATATTGATCTTTGTATCCTTATAAACTACAGATACATTTTTGGATGTAATTGTTATTCCACGTTCACGTTCCAAATCATTACTGTCCAATATAAGGTCCCCTGTATTCTGGTTATCCCTAAATATGTGACAATGATGCATGATTTTATCGACCAAGGTTGTTTTCCCGTGATCTACGTGTGCGATAATCGCAATATTCTTTGTTGTTGACATAACTTTATTTTAAATAGCTTTGCTATTTCAGCGCGCAAAGATACTTCTATTTTTTTGAGTTCATCACAAAAGAACCTTAATTCTTAGTGCATTGATTTTGAGGAGGTTTGCTATTTACCGACGCACCAGCGTTTCTCACTTATAATCCAACCGATACTCAAATTAGCTACGGGTAGAATTTCCCCATTAAATTGCCCCGCATAATAGACCGCCCCGACATCAATAGAGAAATTGATTCCTGAATTGTAACTACGCTGTAGTCCTGTCACTAAACCTGCATAACCAAAAGGGCCTTTTACCAATTCATTATCTATAGTTCGACTATCTGGAAAAAAAACCGCTACCGCTGGCGCGATATAATTTGCGGAATTACCGTAAATCTGTCTTCGATTTCGTTGCCGCTTTTCAAAGTTGTAATAGTAACGGTATTGCCCAGCAAGGGCAGGGAAAAATCCGACTTCCTCATAAACATTTGAAACCAAGGGATCCAATGCAACCTGTAAACCTGCTTTGATATCAAATGTGGTATTGGTGCCCAAGGCCATCTCATATTCCACTCCTGGATTCAAGATATTGAGCTTGAACTGCCTAAGCTCACAGTTTTTTCCGAATTGGGCAGATGCCCAAATACTGCTAAAGAGCAGCACCATAAGAATAATTCTTTGCATAGTACATTGATTTGGGATCAACTTTATTTTACAGACTCGTTCCTACTTTGTGCATTTTTCTCGCCATAACTTACCATCTAATTCCATATAACTTATTCTATATCAAAATAGTATCTTTGTGCCAAAATAAACCCCATGCAATTAAACCTGATTCCTCAACTAAAACATACTGATAGTGATAACTTCTTTCTACTATCAGGACCTTGTGCTATTGAGGGGGAAGACATGGCGATGCGAATTGCTGAAAAGATCATCACTATAGCTGATAAGCTTGAAATACCCTACATATTCAAGGGTAGTTTTAAAAAAGCGAATCGTAGTCGCGTAGATTCTTTTACTGGTATTGGCGATGAAAAGGCCTTGAAAATTTTACGAAAGGTATCGGAAACTTTTAAAGTACCAACGGTAACTGATATTCATGAAATAGCAGATGCACAATTGGCAGCGGAATATGTAGATGTACTGCAAATACCAGCTTTTCTTGTTCGTCAAACAGATTTAATCGTTGCAGCAGCAAAAACAGGCAAAGTGGTTAATCTTAAGAAAGGCCAGTTCATGAGTCCGGAAAGCATGCAGCATGCGGTACGAAAGGTTGAGGATTCTGGGAATGGTCAGGTAATGTTGACCGATCGCGGAACTATGTTCGGCTATCAGGACATGATCGTTGATTTTAGGGGAATACCCACGATGAAGGAATATGCCCCCGTTGTTTTGGATGTGACCCACTCTTTACAGCAACCCAATCAATCTTCGGGAGTAACTGGTGGCAGGCCCGACATGATCGAAACGATAGCTAGAGCAGGAATTGCGACTGGTGTTGACGGCCTATTTATGGAAACCCACTTTGATCCTTCAATTGCTAAAAGTGATGGTGCCAATATGTTACATTTGGATCATTTGGAAAAATTATTGACCAATTTAGTGGCACTGCGAAAAACTATAAACAAGTTGCATTGATTTTTTTAATTGATCAAATATCAAATTTATTTAGAATAAAATCACCCGAGAGGTTTAGACCCGATCGGGTCTATGGGAATAGTACCTATTTTTTTTTCGTAATAACAACCGTCCTACTCACTTCATCTTGCAAGGAATCGACAAAACCAGAGCCGGTCAGGTCTAAAAATCCCAATATTATCCTTGTAATGGCCGATGATCTTGGTTTCGAGACCTTAGGCAGTTACAAGGGCTCAAGTCATGAAACACCGAACCTAGATCAACTTGCCCTTGAGGGTATGAGATTTAACCATTGTTATTCCACTCCGTTATGTACTCCCTCGAGGGTACAATTGATGACGGGAAAATATAATCATCGCAATTATGTTGGATTTGGTCTATTGGACCCAAATGAAAAAACCTTTGCCCATTATATGAAACAGGTAGGCTATAAAACCTTTATTGCAGGAAAATGGCAACTATTTGGTAATGCCCATCAACAAAAGTTAGCAGGAAATCTAAAGGGTACTACGCCAGAAAAAGCAGGTTTTG
>CAZYQR010000188.1:0-5661 GCA_964649755.1 uncultured Maribacter sp.
TCCGCCCGCTTCTCCACACTCAAGGCGCCGAGTTTCGATTCCAGATCGCCCATACCGTGATCGGGGGCCTCACATGTTCGCACCACCTTTTCAGTATTTGAACCAACAAATAAACCGCTTAATCCACTAGCGCCATGTGATCCCATGACAACAAGATCAATTTCCTGCTCTTTTACAATTTCATTGATCTCATAAAAATCCTTGTAGTTCTGAACAGTTTCAAAAACTTTAATTCCCTTTAAAAAAGGTTTATTCAAAAATGTGTCAAACCTCTTTTTCGCCAATTTCATATAATACTGTGCCTCCATGAATTCTTGGGTTTCGTCCTTTGTGAAAATAGCTTCAGAAAGTCCTAACATGTGCAGCACTATTAAATGGGCATCAAATTTTTTGGCCAAATTGGCCGCAACTTCCAATGCGTTTTCTGAGAACTCAGAAAAATCAATAGGTATAAGTATTTTGTTCATGGGTATTGAATTATTTGGGTTAATTCTTTTTAAAGATCTTAATGTTTGTTCATTATGGCTTTTCTTTTACTCAACTGTTTCTCCAAATCCTTTATGGTCTTGGCAGCTGCTTTCTCAAAATCATCTTCATTGGATTGTGCAAATAACCTAGGACCCGGAGCACTAAGTTCAATTTCACATATCTTGCCCTTTCCTGTTGGGTCGTTTTCCTGCTTAAAATGAACTCTGGCCCTTATTATCCATTCAAATTTATTGGCAAGTCGATTTAGTTTAGCTGTCATTAGTGTATCCATTGCTTCACTGGTAGGCATTTGAACATATTGAATATCAATTGTCATAGTCTTTGGTTTTAAGATTTATATAAAGCTAAAATCTTTAGCGAAACAAAACCATGACAAATATCATTATGTGAAAATAAAAAGCAAATTTTCTAATTAATTGGGCATGGAATAAAAATTCCATATAAATGTAAGGTCACTTAGAAATTAAATACAGGTGATTTCAATTGGTAGAATCTTAAAATCACTGCCTTGGAATATTAAACTTTTTCCCAGAAAGTAAAAGACAGAATTCCTTTACCTATAAAATACTATAATGGGTATTGGACAAAGCTTTCATCGTATTGGCAGCCTGTTCCGCTGTAATATCACGTTGCGGATTGGCGAACATCTCATACCCTACCATAAACTTCTTAACGGTGGCAGAACGCAGTAATGGAGGGTAAAAAGACATGTGAAAATGCCATTCAGGATGTTCCTTACCATCTGTTGGTGCTTGATGGATTCCAGCAGAATAAGGGAATGAGGTCTGAAAGATATTATCTAATCGTATCGTGGTTTTTCGTAAGATTTCAGCAAACGATTCTTTTTCATCAATGGTAAGATCCCCAATATGGGCAATCTTTCTTTTCGGAACAATCATGGTCTCATAAGGCCATACGGCCCAATAAGGGATCAAAGAAACAAAATGTTCGTTCTCCAAAATAATACGCTCATTCAGTTCTAATTCCTGGGTAATATAATCTTCCAATATGCTTTTCTTGTGCTCTTGCCAATAGGTTAATAACCTATCAGCTTTTTTCTGGACTTCTTGAGGTATACTCCGCTGCGCCCAGATTTGCCCATGTGGATGCGGATTACTACAACCCATTACATCACCTTTATTTTCAAAAATCTGAACATGGTTTATACCCTCTATTGCCCCAAGTTCTTTGTATTCTTTTTGCCAAAGTGAAATTACATCGGTTATCTCTTCTGTAGACATCAATGGCAGTGTCAGCGAATGATCTGCTGAGAAACAAACCACTTTACAAATACCTGATTCTGATTCAGCGTAAAGTAACCCGTTTTCGTACTTTTCTTCCTTTACATCTTTCAAAAGTGCTGAAAAGTCATTTACAAATGAAAATGGCTTTGTATAGTCGGGATTCACATCACCGCCCATTCTGCCATTGGTTGGACACAAATAGCATTTAGGGTCATATTTTGGTTTTGTTTCCAGTGAAGCTTTTTCCGTCTTCCCTTGCCAAGGTCTTTTGGTTCTGTGTGGAGAAACCAAAATCCATTCCCCAGTTAGAATATTGAATCTTCTATGCGGATTTTCATTGAAATTGGTGTCCATATTAATTATTTACGATAGATGTACCTTCGCTGGGACTGGCTTCAAACCAAGTCAATTTTAGTTTACATTCTTTTTCATAGGCGACTGAAGCAGCTTTAACAAATTCCTCAATCGCATCTTCATGTACAAGGTTTATGGTACAACCACCAAAACCACCCCCCATCATTCTTGCTCCTAAAACCGAATCATACTTTTTCGAAAATTCTACAAGAAAATCGAGCTCGGGGCAGCTAACCTCGTACATTTTACTAAGTCCATCATGGGTTTCATAGAGTAGCTCACCAACTCTTTTAAGGTTATTGGCCTTAAGAGCCTCAACAGCTTCTAAAACTCTTGTTTTCTCTTGAATTATATAAGAACAACGGTTATAGACTGTTTCATCAAGTTCATTTCTTACACTGTTCAACATGTCCATCGTTGCATTTCGTAACGATTTCACCTCAGGATATTTTTTCTGAAGCACGGCTACACCTTCTTCACATTGAGCTCTCCTAACATTATATTCCCCTGACGCCAAATTATGTGAAACATTTGTGTTTAATAGTACAATCTTATAGGGTTTTATTTGAATGGGTATATAAGAATATTCAAGGGATTCACAATCCAAAAGAATCACATGGCCTTTTTTACTCATAACAGAGGCAAATTGGTCCATTATACCACATTTGGTGCCAGCATAGGTGTGCTCAGCGGCTTGTGACAATTCCACAATATCCATTTTAGTCAAACCTAAATCGAACATTTCATTTAGACCAAAAGCCAAACCGCATTCCAATGCAGCGGAAGAGCTAACTCCAGACCCAATGGGCACATGGCTTTCCAAAGTACAATCGAAACCCCTTAGCTTGTCGCTGCGCTTTGATATCTCATTTAAAACACCCAAAATGTAGTTTTCCCATTCTATCTTGCTTTTTTCGATTTTATCCAAAGACAGCTCAAAACCCGTATCATAGCCTTTACTATAGACATGGCAAATTTTATCCGAACCATTTTTTTGGAATTTGAAGGTTATCTTCTTTTCAATGGCTGTAGGAAGTACATACCCCATATTATAGTCGGTATGTTCCCCTATTATATTAATTCTACCTGGTGAATCAACTGTAAGTTCAGGATTAAAATTCTTTAAAAACTGCATTTTTTTGTCTATTTATTGTTCATATTCCTAACCATCGCCACCGTAGCCACCGTTCTAAGTCCTAAATGCTCCAAAGATGAATCCATACTAGTTGCCATTCTAGATGAAATTCTATAGCTAGCACAATAAGATGCATTACATAGGAATGAACCACCTTTCATGATTTTCTCCTTGGCATACGGATCTCTTTGGTTATATGGTCTATCTGCTCCCGAAGGGTTATATATTAATTCTTTGTTAGTAGAGACTTCAATATAATAATTCGTATTGTACCAATCGCTTGTCCATTCCCAAACATTACCCGCCATATCATACAAACCAAATTCATTGGGCGGATAGGTCTTAACTGGTGCCCTATTTTCAAATCCATCGGTTTGGGTATTCATTACAGGAAATTCACCTTCCCAAGTATTGGCCATCTGCGATAACACAGAAGAATCCTCACCCCAAAAATAGGTGTTTGCTTCCTTGTTTCCACGTGCGGCTTTTTCCCATTCTGCCTCGGTTGGCAAACGCCTTCCTGCCCATTCGCAATATGCCAAAGCATCTTCATATGAAATATGTACAACAGGATGGTTGCCTTTACCCTTAATACTGCTATCAGGACCATTGGGTTGTTTCCAATTAGCTCCAATTGTCCATCGCCACCATTGTGAGAAATCGTAAAGATTAGGAACAGGATTTTGTGTTTTCTTAAAGGTCAAAGAACCAGGTTGCATAATAGAATCATGGGGTTTAGGTGTACCTTCAGGGACCTGTTTTTTCATTTCCTCCCAATCAATTTTTCTTTCAGCTTGTGTTATATAGCCCGTTTCATCGACAAATTTTTTGAACTCGTCATTTGTTACTTCAGTAATGTCCATAAAAAATCCATCTACAGCAACTTTATGGGCTGGTTTCTCATGGGCCATCGCCATATTATCTTGGGGCACAGCCCCTTGTATAAATTCACCACCAGATATCCAGACCATTCCTTTAGGTGTTTTCACATCCTCAGGTTGTTCAATAATTAATACAGGCACTTTGGTTTGTTCTAATTCCCCGGTTGCAACTTCAGTAATCGACGACTCATCTGAAGCTTTCTTTTGCTTACAACTAAAAATTATGGTGAGAGACAGAAATAATGTTAAAGCAAAAAGCGACTTAAATTTTGAATTCATATTAGGCTAACAATAAGTGTAAAGATATTTATATCTTCATAGACTAAGAACAAATGAATGAAAAATAACACATTGCCACTCATAAACATCTTTTTATTTCTGATGATGTTATCGAGTTGCAGAGATCGGGATAAAAAAGGTTCCGAAACCCAATTAGAACAAACCAAAATGGACAAAGAATTACTTTCCGGTATAGATAAGGTTAATTTCGAAGGTACTATTGATGACAAAACTGTGAATCTTTATGTCCTTAAAAATAAAAATGGCATAGAGGCTGCTTTTTCCAACTATGGACAACGTCTGGTTTCTCTAATGGTACCGGATAAAAATGGAAAAATGGAAGATATTGTTTTGGGTTATTCTTCTTTGGATAAATACCAAATAAACAGTGGATATTTTGGAGCAACGATTGGTCGCTATGGCAATAGAATTGCCAAGGGTAAATTTGAAATTGATGGAGTCAACTACGAATTGGCACAAAACAATAATGGAAATCATCTTCACGGTGGAGAAATAGGTTTTGAATCAGTGGTCTGGAATGTCGATTCTGTTACTCAAAATTTTATTCGTTTTAAAAGAACTTCCCCTGATATGGAGGAAGGATATCCAGGTAACTTAAATGTTACTGTCGAATATACCCTCAACGAATACAATGAATTAAGAATTGAATACGCTGCAACAACGGATAAAAAGACACATGTGAATCTTACCCATCATTCCTTTTTTAATTTAAAGGGGGAAGGAAATGGCACGATTAACGATCATATATTACAAATAAATGCCGCCAGTATAACGCCTGTCGACACTGGTTTGATTCCAACGGGAGCGTTAATGTCAGTGACTAAAACTCCTTTTGATTTTAACACACCCAAGACTATTCAGTCAGGTTTGGAAGGTCAACACGAACAGCTAACTATGGGTAGCGGTTTTGATCATAATTTTATATTGGACCAAAACATAAAAAATAAAGAAGGGCTTTATATCGCCGCAAAAGTAAAAGAACCAAAAAGCGGAAGGGTCTTGGAAGTATTTACCAACGAACCTGGAGTTCAGTTTTATGGCGGTAATTTTTTGGATGGCAAAACAATTGGTAAGAATGGTGGAATTTATGAATTTAGAGGGGCGTTATGTCTGGAAACCCAACATTTTCCAGATTCTCCGAATCAAAAGAATTTTCCATTGACCTTATTGGAACCAGGGCAGGAATATAAATCAATTTGTGTTTATAAATTTTCCGTCGAATAATTCATATCACAAACCATTATTTCTTATACAAGCC
>CAZYQR010000189.1:0-5658 GCA_964649755.1 uncultured Maribacter sp.
AATAACGAAATAAATGATAGGATAACTTTTTTCGGGGAACCCGGAAATATTACTATAAACACAAGTTGGAATACATTTGATACCAATGCCAAAATCGAAGGTTCGGCTACCCAAAAGAAACTTGAGGAATACCGTAAAACCATGACAAGATTCAATAAGCGCAGTATTGAATTAATGCAAAGTGTAACAAACACAGAAATACCAATGGATTCACTTCAAGTGGATTCTATCCAAAAACTGAGTGATAAAAATATTCAAAGGAGTTATGTGTTCGCGCTTAGTTTTGCACTTAATAACAAGGACTCGTATATAGCACCCTATATTGCCTTGACTGAAGTATCCGATGCTAATGTCAGATATTTAGATTCAATAAGCAATTCGTTAACACCTGAAGTCGCCAGCTCAAAATATGGGAAAGCACTCAAGAATTTCTTAGAACTTAAAAAAACCAATTAAAAAAAAACATCCCGCCAAGGCGGGATGTTTTTTTTAATCTAAATCTTTAAGGGTTATCCCAGTTTATTCAATTGCTCTACTAAGGAAGTGGCCTTTTTCTCCAGTTCCTCACGAACTTTATTTAAATGTACCTTTCTGTTATCTACCTTTTTTTCGTTTACTTTCCCGATTAAATCATCGAATGTCTCAATTGCCGAATCAATGATTTTTACACCTTCTTTAGAATCTTGCTTATTATTGGCAGCCTCTACAATGTAAACAGCTTCAATAATATCTCCTAAAACAAAATTTATATCCTTCTTTAAATCTCTTATACTTGCCATTGTTGAAATATTTTGTGCAAAAGTAATCTTTTTAGTTTCCTGTCATTCAAGAAACACATAAATTTTTGGTTTTAAACAGTTACTTCCAATAGTTTAGCTGCGGTAGTATCGATACTGATAGTTTTTGAACTTGCCGGAATTAAAACGGTTTCCCCTTTTTGAATCATAACAGAGCCAGTGTCGGAATTGATTTTGGCAGAACCATCAACGCACATGTAGATAGTAAAGGAATCTCTTTTAGATATATCCTGATTAAAGTTTTGGGTCAGATTAATAAAAGTAGTTTTGAAATATGGGCAATCGACCATTTCATTAACCGCATTTGGCTGGTCATTATAAGCTACCTTAAAATCATCCTTCTTGAAATAATCCATGGCATCTAAAGCCAATTCAGTATGTAATTCCCTTAAATTTCCGTTTTTATCCTGCCTATTAAAATCAAAAACACGATAGGTAACGTCAGAAGTTTGCTGTATCTCTGCCAGTAAAACACCTGCTCCAATAGCATGTATCTTTCCAGTATTAATAAAAAATGTATCTCCCTCTTTTACAGATTCGTAATTCAATAAATCCAGTAAAGTATCACTCTTTAAACTTTGGGAATATTCTTCCTTGGTTACATTTTTGTTGAAGCCTACAATAAGATTTGCCCCTTTGTCCGCATCCATTACATACCACATTTCAGTCTTACCAAAAGAATTATGACGTTCTTTTGCCAATGCATCATTAGGGTGCAATTGAATGGACAAGTCCTGTTTAGCATCTATAAATTTTATTAGAATAGGAAACTCTTTGCCAAATCTTTCTACAATTCCTTTTCCTAATAACTCCTCAGGCCACTTATCAATGATTTCTTGTAGTGAAGTGCCCGAAATTGGTCCATTTGAAACTATAGAGATATCTCCCTTAACCCCAGAAAGTTCCCAACTTTCACCAGTGATATCGTTCTCACTAGGCTTCCCTAGCACATCCTTAAGCTTGGTACCACCCCAGAGGCGTTCTTTTAAAATAGGCTCGAATTTTAGCGGGTATAGTTGCATTCTGTTTTTAATATTTAGTTATTGAATTGATAGGGAAGGCTTCAAATTATATTATCCGCCGGAATAGGTTACAAAATTCCTTGGGGTTTCGTAGAGTACCACTTCCAATTCTTTGGATACTCCAATATGAGGTCTCAATTTGTTCCAAATGACCACGGCAATGTTTTCTGCCGTTGGATTTAAATCTTTAAACTCGGGAACTTCAAGATTTAGGTTTTTATGGTCGAGTGCATCTTCAATCTTATCTTTAATAAGTTCCTTCAATACCTTCATATCCATCACAAATCCTGTTTCCTTATCGATTTCACCATTAACACTCACCACTAAATCATAATTATGACCATGATAATTTGGGTTGTTGCATTTACCAAAAACAGCACTATTTTTAGCATCCTCCCAATCTGGTCGAAACAATCTATGTGCTGCGTTAAAATGTGCCTTTCTACTTACCTTAACTTTCATCTGCCCTATTTGAAATTATATGATCATAGAATTTTTCAAAAATAATCTTAAACCAAACGGTGTACTTTTCTGGGTTATCCGCAATATCAATTTTCACATCCACAGGTTTCATCCATTTAAAATCAGCAACTTCTTCTGGATTTAATTGAGGATCACCTTCGTAGTTACCCATCATTACATGATCTAATTCATGTTCGGTTAGCCCATTGTCAAAAGGGGCCTTATAAATGAAATTAAAAAGTTCTCTGGGTTCAACTGTAAAACCCATTTCTTCCTTCAATCTTCTTTTACCAGCTTGAATATTGGTTTCCCCCACTCTTTGATGGCTACAGCAGGTATTCGTCCATAGTAATGGGGAATGATACTTGTGCGCCGCTCTCTGTTGAAGCATGGTTTCTCCCTTATCGTTCATTATAAAAACAGAAAAAGCCCTATGTAAAAGTGCTTTTTCATGTGCTTCCATTTTCGGCATGGTACCAATCTGCTCGTCAAGGGTATTTACCAAGATTACTTCTTCTTCCTTCATTTTGTAAAAATAAGACCTTTGACCAACTTTTAAGTTAAGCCAATGATAAAAAAAATTGATAGAAGAATTAGCGAGAATTACGCTAGAAGAATCTAGGTGACTTCAGGGATCCTTTGGTTTGGATGAAATCATAACGAAGAATGACTTCAAATGAACCATCGTTGAATGCTGCATTGCCCAAATCAGTTGTTTCTTTGTCATATGCCATTCCAATTAAAAACGACTCATTTAACTGAAACCCAACCATGCCACTAATAGCCGCATCCCAACGATAGGCCGCACCTAGGATGAATTTGTCATTCAGCATAAAATTCGCTGATAGATCAATTTGTAATGGTGCCCCTTCCACTACTTTTGCCAGTACCGTTGGCTTAAACTTTAATAAAGGATTCATTTCAAATACATACCCGGTTATAAAATAAAAATTCATTTGCTCTTCTGCCGTGGATAATGAAGATTCTTCAAAATGAGATGTTTGTAAGAACCTAGGTACCGAAAGACCAGCATAAAACTTATCAGTACGAAAATAAATGCCCGCTCCAAAATTTGGCGAAAATTTATTGTCAATATCCTGTTCTAAAGTCTGATCCGGAGCAAACTGATTTAACTCTGAAAATCGTATGTCTAATAAATGGGCACTGCCTTTAAGTCCAAAACTTAACCTACCAACATCCGAAGTTTGCACAGTATATGAGAAATCGATATCAAAATAGGTTTCAGAGGTAGGTCCAATTTTGTCATTCACTATGGAAGTACCAAGTCCAACCCCATTATACCCTACTGGGCTATGAAAATTTATAGTTTGTGTTACTGGTGCACCATCCAAACCTACCCACTGGGATCTATGCAGTGCGGCAACACTCAAATGGCCTCTAGAACCTGCATAGCCTGGGTTAACACTTACCGTATTGTACATATACTGGGTATATTGCGCGTCTTGTTGTGCTAAAAGGTCATTGGTGAAAAACATGACACCAAAGCCCAGTACAATTAAAACCTGTTTAATTGAACCTATATTTCGAAAAGGAACTTTTTTTAGTATCATCTGTTTATATATAAATAACCTGATATTGATTTTGATTCTCCTGTGGACACTTCGTAATCCAAAATATAGAAATAGGTGCCTACTGGGAGTCTTTTATCCTGGTTAACAGTAGCCCTACCTTCCGAGGTTCCATCAAATACATTACCCTCAGTATTGTAAGCTTTTGTAGTATAGACCAATACGCCCCATCTATTGAAAATTTTGAGGGTATTGTCCGGGTTATCATCCAACCCACTTATGACCAATACATCATGAACACCATCACCGTTAGGAGTAATGACATTAAAGACCTCTACCTCGTCATAGATGATATTAGGTTGTAGATAATCAGGCGTTCCGTCTCCATCAACGTCATCATTGGCGTAATTACCATCTCCGTTAACATCCTCATCAATGGTCATAAAACTGTCATCATCATCATTGGTATCCCTGTAATCTGATTCATCATCACCATCTGTATTTGGTAGATTGTCATATGGATCATCCATTTCATCATTTACATCGGCATCAATTGTAGTATAGCCCTCATAACCATCATCGAGACCATCATCATCCTTATCCGAACCTATGAAAAGAACATCAGCAATACCATCATGATCTTGGTCATGCCCTTCGATAGCATCAGGAACATTATCATTATCACTATCATCATCCAAGTAATCCGGCATATTATCGCCATCAGTATCAACGGGGAATATTCCCAATGAAGTAACTTCATAAATATCATCCAAACCATTGCCATTATCATCTTGTCCACTTGGGGCAACATAGTCTTCGGTAGTCTGGGCTTCCACATTATCTGGTATACCATCATTATCACTATCAATATCCAGATAATCGGCATATCCGTCACTATCAGTATCCGTTGGGTTGGTTGAAGGATCACCGTCACCATCAATGTCAAGATCTTCAAAACTATCTACGATACCATCATTGTCCGTATCAAGATCTGCACCCATCGGATTCACAACAACGGTAATTGTTGCTGTACTGCAATTTGACAGATTATCACAAATTGTATAGGTGAAGGTGTCTGTACCAATAAAGCCTGGGTTAGGGGTGTACGTTATATTATCATCAGATCTAGAAGCCGGTGTACCATTATCATTTATTGTTACAATGCCATCAGATGGCGATGTACTTGTTATCGTTGTGAGCGAAGAATAATCATTATCGTTGTTTAAAATATAAACGTTGACAGGTACATTTTCATCAGTAGCAACTGAATCATCAATAGCATCAATAATAGGTAATACATCTATAGTGACCGTAGCCGTACTACAATCACCTGAAGAGTTACAAACTGTGTAATCAAATGAATCAGGTCCATTATAGTTAGGATTTGGAGTATAAATAACTACATCGTCCGTTGGATCATTTGGAGTACCATTTTCATTTATGGTTATTACCCCATTGGTTGGATTGGTGGTTGTCAAAGCCCCAGTAGTAGGTAAATCTGAATCATTCGCATAAATATCAACTATCACCGGCACATCCTCATCTGTAGTAACTACATCATCAACCAAGGTTGCCGACTGATCTATGCACACCACCGTAAAATTGGGTAAAATAAAATCGTTCCCTGCTTTGGTTACTGTTGCTGTATATTTCACAACACTTAATGAGGAAGTCACTACAGGACGTGTTTGGTCACCAGCAACGGCCGGGCTCCAACTTACCGTGGCTCCAGATGGAACATTGGCTGTAATGTCGAGTGTTACCTCATTATCTGGTGAATTACAATTGGTTACAATAAAGTAACCCGTGGCATTTGAACCACAAAGCGTACCATCATACGTGGCGAAA
>CAZYQR010000190.1:0-5601 GCA_964649755.1 uncultured Maribacter sp.
TATGTTCCTAATTCTATCATGTTACAAAAGTAAGATTTATATTGATTGGACATAAAAAAAGCCGCCCTGACAATATCGTCAGGGCGGCTTTTAATTTCAGTTTATACAATTATTTATAAACAGATGCTTTCTTAAAATGATTGCAAAGCATGTAATATACTACTGCTCTGTGCTTGTTTTTATTAGAAGAACCATACTTGTCCATAACTGTTTTAATGCCTTCCATTAGTTTTGGGCTATCGCTCATTCCTAACTTTTTCATTAAATAGTTCTTTTTAACTGTTTCCAATTCCTTTTCATCAGAACCGGAAACTTTGGATGCATCAATGTTATAGATAGATGGCCCTAAACCTATGGTTACTTTAGTTAAAAGATCCATGTTAGCTGAATCACCGAATTTGTCTTTAATGTCATCGGCGTACTTTTTAATCAAATCATCTCTTTTACTCATAATAGTTAGTGTGCTTATATAAAATGGTTAATAATACCCGAAGATATAAAATCAAAGTAACCAATCAAAATTTTATTGTTCATTACTCTTGGGGTCTTAATCTCCAGAAGTCTGGGCATACCCGTACCTGCGAAGAATTCAGCGAGCTCAGTTTTGAGAGAATTTTCCTCATTTATACATGAATATTCGATGCCGAACATTTTGCATAAATGAGCTGCATTTAGGCTATGGGTAGTTTCAAAGTAGGTTTCAAAATTTTCTGTTTCCTCTTGACCAGGGAGTATCCTGAAAATTCCACCGCCATCATTATTGATCAGAATAATCCTAAAGTCAGACTTTATATAATTGTTCCAAAGTCCATTGCTATCATAAAAAAAGCTAAGGTCACCAGTAATTAGAATAGTCTGTTTTTCAGTAATAACAGAGGCGCCAATAGCGGTAGAAATACTACCGTCGATTCCGCTAGTTCCACGATTGCAAAAAACTTCAATCGATGGTTTTAGGTTGAACAACTGGGCGTACCGTATGGTAGAACTATTTGCCATCTGCAGTTGTATGTTCTCAGGAATACTTTCAAATATTTGACCGAAAACAGTTAAATCTGAAATCGGAATGTTTTGCAAATATTCTTTTCGTTTTACTTCATATTCAAATTTGATACCATTCCATAATTTAAAATATTCACTTTCAACATTTTGTACAGAGGTCAAAAATTGATGAAAAAAAGCATTCACCTTGATTTTAAAATGATGGGATAAGGCAAAATATGTATCATATGCCTTATATTCATCAATATGCCAATGGTGAATAGGCTTGTATTTTCTTAGAAATGCCTTTACTTTCTTAGAAACCACCAATCCACCGAAAGTCAGCAGTATTTCTGGTTGTAATGCTTCAAAGAGTTGTTCTTTACTATCTGATTTTTCAATAGGTGCAAGAATACTGTCGATACACGGGAAATAATTCGGATGATGCATATTTGATGTGGTTTCGGTCAAAACAACGACCGAGGGATCATTGGCAAGTTGATCCAAGAATCTTTGTTCAACCGAATTGGGGTAATTCACACCTACTAAAACCATTTTACGTTTAGCTGAATTCCAGTGATCTAAAAATCCATCCAAATCTTCTACTATGGCATCGCTTTTAATAATTTTATTGAAATATGGCGTAACCGATGCTTCCGGTATTTTCCCATATAATGGCTCCTCAAAAGGAACATTGATATGCACAGGGAATTTATCGAGAATTGCCAAATTCAGAGCTTTATTCAACTCCCCATCATTATAACTCTGGATTTTTACTTGCTCAGAAACCACATTCCCAGCAATACTTTGAGGGGCATATTTTTTTACTTTCTCCGTAGCATGGATTACATCTTGTTTCATATTGGCGGAATAACCTATATGCCTATCAAAAACATGATCTTGACGAATGGTTTGACCATCACCCACATCAATCTTATATGAAGGCCTATCCGCTGATATTACCACTAAGGGAATATTGCTATAAAAAGCCTCCGCAATGGCAGGATAATAATTCAACAAAGCACTCCCAGAGGTACATAAGACCGCCACAGGTTTTTGTAATTGCTGTGCCATGCCCAATGCAAAAAAAGCCGCACAGCGCTCATCGACAATACTAAAACAATTAAAAGAAGGGTCTTCGGTAAAACCTATGGTCAAAGGAGCGTTTCTTGAGCCAGGGGATATTACAATATCGAGTATACCTTTGGCTTTACAATGTAGGACCACGGTTTGGGCCGACGGAATGTTCGAATACTTCATTAAAGCAAAAATACAAAGCCCAATTTTCTTAACCCAATCAAACTTTAATTACTAATATTTAGGTAGATAGTATCTCTAAAATGGTCTTGCTTTTTGCAACAGTTTCTTCCCATTCTTTCTCTGGAACGGAGCCCTTGGTAATACCTCCGCCAACATAAACAATGGCTTTTTCACCAACCATTTGCATACAACGAAGATTCACAAAAAGCTCGGTTTTAGTTTTAATAGCTCTATACGACTTGTTTTCCTGATTTCTACTGCTTGGGGTTCTTTCAATTTCTTGTTTAAGATTCAATTCCCCTAGAAAACCCGTATAGTATTCCCTATTGTAATTTTCATGCTCCTTTATGAACTTTCGGGAAGAAGGCAATGGCATGCCACAAACGGCTGGCGTTGGGTGTAAGGCCTTTAATACATGACTAAGGTTTTTATGAACCACGGCAGTTATTTTGGTTCTTAAATGCCAAAGATTTCCCGCCCGAATAGATTCAACCCCATGAACCTTAAAACTTGAAACCTTATCTTTCAATGCAATGGCTATATAATTGGTCACCAGGAGTTGTTCATCAAGTTCTTTCTGTCCCCAAGTAGGATTTTCATTTTTTACATATGCTTTGGTACCCGCTAAGGACATGGTAGTCAATCTATTGTTTTCGACACGTAATAAAATTTCTGGAGTGGCGCCCAACCACATACCAATTTTGGGATGAAACCACAAATAGCAAAATGCTGAAGCGTAAGTGGAAATTAACCTCTCAAAGATTTTCAAAGGAGATTCCAGGCAGTCAAGCTGTAATTTTCTTGAAAGTACAACTTTGTCAAACTTTCCTTTCTTAATTTGTTGAACTCCTTTTTGAACCAAGTTTAGATGGAATTCCATTTCATTGACATTGCTTTCCAAAATATCATCAACCCCCTTTGCTATTATTTCAATTTCATTACTTTCAGTTTTGATCAATTCATCCAAAGGCATCAAAATAGCAGGACTATCAGCATTGAAAGGCGCAAAAACAAATCCTTTTTCAGAATAGTCCGAAGTATGATGTAATTTGTTATCCTTCTGCAGAATACCAATAATTTCTTTCGAATTTGGTTTGCGATAAACCACAAATGGCAACTCTTTTGAAAGATGTCCCTCTACCCTTTTCATGAATTCTGAAAACATACTACTTTTTTGGTAATGCTATGGTGGTGAGCTTGCAGATAGAAATCAAATTGTCCTCGGCATCAGTGAGCTTAATATCCCAAAGTTGTGTGGTCTTACCCTTATGCATTACCGTTGCTTTCGCAAACACCTCTCCCTCTTTCATGCTTTTGATATGGTTGGCAGATATTTCAATTCCACGAATAAAAAACTTTTGAGCATCCAAAAAAATGTAGGAAGCCATGCTGCCAACACTTTCTGCCAAAGCTACCATGGCTCCACCGTGGAGTATGCCATCAGGCTGATGTACTTTAGGCGTTACGGGCATTTTACCCACTAAAAAATTCTCTCCTATATCTACATATTCAATATCCAGAGTTTGCATTAATGTGTTTTTGGAAGACTCGTTGCAAACTTTTAGGATCTTATCTTTGTACTCGTTCATCAAATAAATTTTTGTAAAATTAAGCATAACTGATGCAACATATGCACCTATCCAAAAATTGAATTTCTATGGCTCAACAGGAAAAACAAGTTACGTATCAAACCACAAATTCCTATACAACACTTAATGCCCTCACCGACAAAACCAAAAACGTATGGATTGTTTTTCACGGTATTGGATACCTGAGTAAGTATTTCTTAAAATATTTTGATGAACTACCCTCAGAGGAAAATCATATTATTGCTCCCCAAGCTCCCTCTAAATACTATTTGAATAATCAATACCGTCATGTTGGCGCTAGTTGGTTGACCAAGGAGAATACAGCGAATGAGACCCAAAATATACTGAACTATTTAGATGCCGTTTATACCGCCATAAATATTCCCGCCAATTGTAAACTAATTGTTTTTGGTTACTCACAGGGGGTTTCTATTGCAACAAGATGGATAGCGAAAAGAAAACTTACGTGCAATCAATTGGTACTATATGCAGGTGGAATTCCAAAGGAATTGACTACAAAGGATTTCAATTTCTTAGTTGAAAAAAACACGAAAATCACAACTTTGGTCGGTGATAAAGATGAATATATAAACGATGATATACTACAATCAGAATCGGAAAGAATAGCATCACTTTTCTCAGGTAAGGCCAAACAAATTATTTTTGAGGGTAAGCATGAAATTAAGAAAGAACTCATAAATCAATTTCTTTAATATGGAACAGTTTCCAAGACTTCAAACAAAACGTCTGCTTTTAGATCAAATAAAACCATCCGATATTTCCGATATTGTTGTATACGCTGGGAATATAAAGATCGTGGAGAATACGCGAAGCATACCACACCCCTATCATGAAGAAGATGCCATATCTTGGATACATATGGCCAATTCCGGTTTTAAAGCAAAAGACAACTACATGTTCGCCATTCGCTTTAGTGATACTTTAGCGTTTATTGGAGGTATAGGCCTTACTATTGAAAAGGAAAATAACCGAGCAGAATTAGGGTATTGGCTAGCCGAAGATTTTTGGAATATGGGTTTAACTACCGAAGCGGTACAGGCTATACTTAAATTCGGATTCGAAGAACTCAAGCTCAACAAAATTCTTGCTATTTATTTGACCTCCAACGAAGCATCAGGTAAGGTGATGATTAAAAACGGAATGGTCAAAGAAGCCGAATTCAAAGATCATGATGTAAAAAGAGATCATAACGTTGAAGACAATATCTATGTTTCGTTGATACAATATCGTATGACCAAAAGTGAGTATGAATCCTTGTAAATTTAAGTATCCATGATTAATGACCTTTCAATCACTTTGGAAAATGAATATGTAAGACTTGAGCCTTTGACTATGGAGAATTATCAACATCTAATCCCGATTGCATCGCAAGAAAAGTTGGTAGAATACTCCCCTTCCGACATTGAAACCCCCGAATCACTGAAAAACTATGTAGAAATAGCACTGATACAGCAGCAGTTAAACCAAAGCATTCCGTTTATTATTTATGACAAGAAAACGGAAACATATGCCGGTTGTACCCGATTTATGAATATTAATTGGCAACATAAGGTTCTTGAAATTGGTTCAACTTGGATCGGTCGGGAATTTCATGGGAGCGGACTCAATAGGCAAATGAAAGATCTATTGTTAAACTACGTTTTTGACGAAATGGGGTTTGAAAAAATAGAATTCAGAATAGATGAACGCAATATACGTTCACGAAAGGCTGTAGAAAAATTAGGTGGTATCCTTGAAGGTATTCTTAGGAAAA
>CAZYQR010000191.1:0-5596 GCA_964649755.1 uncultured Maribacter sp.
ACAACGGCTATAATTCATTTAAACTAATCATTCTTAGAACCGTTAGTTGCAAGTTGGGATGACAATTAATTTATATTTTGGAATAGAAACAACTCAATATATGGAAATACTAGATCAACTTTTAAATATTAACCCCAACTATATTTTGATTGGACTAATAATCCTCTTTTTTTCAATGGAGATGGCCGTAATACGGCCCTTTAATTTAAAGGGCAAGTTCAACCATCTATTTCATAGTTTTTTATTTCAAGTATTTGCGATTTTCATGGGGTCACTACTTGGCTTTATGTCAATTACAACCTTTGATTTTATAGTTGAAAACAACTTCGGATTATTTAATTGGTTTTCAATACCCATTGGACTAAAAATTATTATTGGTTTTTTTTTAATTGATTTTGCGGATTATTGGTTACACCGATTTGACCATAAAATTCCTATTCTTTGGAGATTTCACCGAGTTCATCATAGCGATACATCAATGGATGCATCAACCGCTCTCAGGACTTACCCTACAGAATTCATATATTTTACTATTGGAGAGTTAGTCATTTCACTCATTTTTGGATTGGATATTATGTCAATGAATATTTTTCTTCTACTACTTTTGCCCGTTCAATTTATTCAACATACTAACATTCAATACCCAATATGGATAGATAAAACGTTTGGGTGGCTATTAATGATGCCCAACTTCCATAAAGTCCATCATGAGCAAGATCAATTCTATACGGATTCTAATTACGGGACCTTATTTATTATCTGGGATAGGTTATTTGGGACTTTTGAAACAAAGCCAGTTAGCGAAATAAATTATGGGCTAAAAGAATTTGAAGGACATAAAAAACAATCTTTTTTGTACCTAATTAAAAGCCCATTTATGAATATAAAGCGATATAACAACAAAACATAATACCATCATTTAACAATGGAATATAATTTATTGCTGCATATTTCCTACTCCATCCTGCAGTAAGAAAGACCAACCACTACCACGTCTGTAGCTCTATACAATGTGGGGGTCTTGTTTTTGAATGTATTGTACTTATACTATTAGTTATACTACCTTAGTCTATATAAAAGAAATATATCCCATTGTTGAATGTAATTTGAGTAAAATCAAAAGTGAAACAACCTAAGTTCATACTTACAATAATCGTAATCTGTCAATTCTGCTGTATTTCACTTTGGTTTGCTGGGAATGGTGTAATGAATGACCTTGTAGCAAGCTTTAACCTTGAAGGGAGTGTTTTAGGGCACTTAACCTCAGCCGTACTATTTGGATTTATTATAGGTACGCTGATTTTTGCTATTTTGACTATTGCTGATCGATTTTCACCTTCAAAAATATTTTTAATTAGTGCTGTACTTGGAGCACTGTTCAATTTAGGGGTAGTATGGGAGGGTAATACTTTAGCAAGTTTACTTACACTTCGTTTTTTTACTGGTTTTTTTCTTGCTGGCATCTACCCTATCGGGATGAAAATCTCTGCGGATTATTTTGAAAAAGGACTTGGTAAGTCCCTTGGTTTTTTAGTTGGCGCATTGGTATTTGGTACTGCACTTCCTCATTTACTAAAGGAAATGATGAATGCATTTCCATGGAAATTTGTACTGATAGCAACTTCCTCCCTGGCAGTATTTGGTGGTTTATTGATGGTAATTATGATTCCTGATGGGCCCTATCGAAAACCTGGTCAACGTCTGGATCTATCCGCTTTTTTCAGTGTATTTCAGAATCGTGAATTTCGTTCTGCAGCCTTCGGTTATTTTGGTCACATGTGGGAATTGTATGCCTTTTGGGCATTTGTACCTATTATCTTAAAAACTTATATCATTGAGCATCCTCAAGTAACATTTAATATTCCATTATTGTCATTTCTTATTATCGGAATAGGAGGATTGGGCTGTGTGGCAAGTGGTTATCTTGCACAAATAGCTGGAACCAAACGAACGGCATTCATAGCATTGCTCCTATCATGTATATGTTGTCTTCTCTCCCCTTTGATATTTGCTACCGAATTTGAAAGCTTGTTTATTGGTTTTCTTGTTTTTTGGGGAATAGTTGTTATCGCAGACTCACCTCTTTTTTCTACGCTAGTAGCCCAAAACGCAATAGCAGAAAAAAAAGGAACGGCACTTACCATTGTTAATTGCATTGGTTTTTCAATAACGATAATCAGCATTCAATTAATTAATGGGATAACTGGAATGATAGATTCAAAAAACATGTATGTGATTTTAGCGCTAGGTCCCATTTTAGGTTTGATTGCGTTAAAAAGGAAAAATAAAATAACTGCACTCAACAAAACCTAAACTTTTGAATTACCAAATTTACTACGCTGATAATCCTTGAATTAGTTTGGCAATTATTGTTTAAAATAGCTTGTTTTATATTCCAGTCCTATTTTCTTTTCCATAAGTAATACTTCAGGTTTATCTTTTCTCAATCCTATCTGCCAATTATTAAAAATTTCCCAATCATCATTAACAAAAATCGGGTTACCATATTGACTAATTAAAGCTTTTCTAATTCTGTCTTCTTCTTCTTTTCCTGTCAAAATCCATACTACATTTAACTTATTATCTCCAAATCGAGCTTCAATTTTTCTTGGAAATCCTAAATAATCAACACCAAAACAGTTGATTTGAAGTTGGGCATTAGGATCAGTTCCATCTAATTCTTCAGTACTTGTGAAATCACTATTAGCTTCTAATATTGGTTTCAACTCCTCTAGGGTCGCTCCCATTTTAATAAATGTTGGTATTCGTCTAGAGTAATTAGATTTTATTTCATTCTTATAATCTGAATTAAGGAATGGATTTCTCCATGCGAACAAATTAGTATGCATTGCCTCTTGAGTCATTATCCAAGCAGCATCTTCCTTTTTATTTAAAAATAATTTGTCCGCAACATAGACATCGTAATTAAGATAAGCTCTTGCAGTATCAGTAATTTTACTAGTTAAAACTTTGTATACGTTACCTCTTGCTTCTATATATTTAAGCTTATCATCGGCAAAAGTGAATACAACGCGACTAATTGTTCCATCTAAAGTTTTTACTTGAGAACAGACCAAATGTTCTTCTTTTGATTTTGCCAATGGAAAACTCGGACTATCAATAGAGATAATATTAGAAGTTTCAGATATTTTATTTAATTTTTTCGTAACTATTTCTAATGATTCATTCAAATTAATACCATTAAAAACAGATTCTGCCTGTGAAAAAAATAGCATTGGAATTAATAAAAGTATGATGGCAAATAGATTTTTGAATAATTTCATAATTGGCAAGATTGATTAGTCTATTATATAGATTATTAATTGTCTGGATTGTTACAATAAATATATTGTATTTTTAATACAAAGAAATAACGCAAGGCCAACAAAGTACTCCTATGAAAAGCCTTCGTCCAGTTCTATAAAGTTAATCTTGACACATATTTCTCATCATAGGGCAAACCCAATGTTGCTCTATCAAATGTGGCGGTCTAATAATAAATCTAACCCAACCGCCCATTACGATCCAAACTGCGGTATTGAATGGCCTCAGTTATACACCCGAATGTGCAAGTATGTATTTTACAAATTGAATGATGCTGAGACTACAATTCAAATGAAATCCATCTAGTTTGCAATCGGCTATCAACCCTAATTCCCTGGTAATAATTCCGTACCTTGATAAGGAAACCGCCAAACTGTTCCGAACATGATAGGATTTTTAGGTTAAATCTGCCAATAGCTCCTGATTGAAAATAAGACCGGCAGGTACCTAAAATATGCCATTGGAGAAATTGTTCTAGTGGTGATAGGGGTTTTGATAGCCTTGCGGATCAATACCAGGAATAAAGAACGAAAGTCAAGACAAGTAGAATTAAAAATGCCTAAGGAATTATATGTTGTATTAAAGCGTGCGCATAACGCGGGAAAATTGACTTTCAGAAATACCAATTTGAAAAGAATTAACCGCCGATTCTACCCAACATAATAGAAAAGTCGAACTATTTTTTATATATTTAATAGGTTACACCGCTAAACTTGCCTACCTATGTCAGCACACGAAATTGAAATTATCTTAAGCAGGCAGTTGGCAGATTGTCTTACCGTCCCAGTTTTTTTAGTTGATCCTGAAGGAACCCTGATATTTTACAACGAACCGGCGGAAGAAATACTGGGTAAAAAATATCAGGATACCGGGCCTATGCCTGCCCTTGATTGGAGCACTTTATTTTTCCCGTATGATGAGGATGGAAAGGAAATACCCCCAGAGGAACTTCCGCTGGTACAAACCATAAAAACTAAGGTGCCTGCTCACAAGACATTTTGGATCAAAAACCTGAATGGCAAGTCCACTAAAATATCGGTAACCGCTATCCCAATAATCGGGCGATCTAAGAATTTTTCAGGGGCCATGGCCATTTTTTGGGATAACGAAGTCATAGAATGAAGGTAAAGCTACATGGTACTCGAGGAGCATATCCAACCTCCTCCGCAAACAATCAAACGTATGGGGGGAATACTTCATGTATAGAGGTCATTAATGGTGAGGAACGACTAATTGTTGACGCGGGCACCGGAATTTTAGGAATCGATTTTGATACCTTTTATACCTCTGACCGAATCGATATTTTATTGACTCATTTACATATGGATCATATACAAGGTTTGGCTTTTTTTAAACCATTGTTCAACCCCAATAAGGAAGTTCATATCTGGGGCCCTGGCGGTAGTCCTGAATCACTTCAAACCAGATTGAATCGATTTTTATCGCCACCTCTTTTTCCGATAGCATTGAGGGATTTGCCCTCTAAGCTTATTATACAGGAACTACCGAATACAAATTTTACGCTTGGTAATTTTGTTATATCCGCAGAATATATAAGCCATCCCGGACCAACGGTTGGTTTTCGCATTCAATGTGGTTCCAAAGCGGTAACCTACCTGCCAGACCACGAACCTGTTATCGGCAAATCACACCTTTTTCCTGAAGATGATTGGATTTCAGGATTTGATTTGGCTTATCAATCAGATCTACTTATACACGACTCCCAATACAACAAGAAAGAATATATGAACAAAGTGGGATGGGGCCACAGCTCCTTGGAAATGGCTGCGGAGTTCTGTTCAAGGACGGAGGCCAAACACCTATTGTTGTTCCATCATGATCCGGCACATTCTGATGACGAGAGAACCCGAATGTTTGAAGATTTTATGCGAAAGGTCAATTATAATTTTCCCATTGAGCTGGCTGTTCAGGGGCATGAGATAGAAGTTTAACATAAGTGAGCCAGCAATAAGGTTTAAGAGCTATAGCGATTGTGAATATAGCGATGAAATTGAAGTTAAAAATAAAGGAATTAATAAGAAATCCTTCATTACTGCGAACATCACACTCTTAATAGCGAAGGATAATTGTAAATTCTTTAGATAAATTAGACAAAATCTGCTGACTGAAAATAAGTTCAGTAAATTCCCGATTTATGCCATAGGCGAAACTAGAAAGAGATTATGATTAGGATAACATATATAAGTAAAATTACAGATCCACTTTCTATTAAAGAAATTGAGGCAATCGGGATCATATCTAGCAAGAATAA
>CAZYQR010000192.1:0-5576 GCA_964649755.1 uncultured Maribacter sp.
ACGTACGGTCCCAGTCATTAAACGCAGGTTTTTAGTCAAGAACCATATACTTAGTAACCCTATTAAACCAGCAAAAAGCATTGATAGGAGGGTGGCGCCTATACCTAATTTAGAGTAATAACGCCCAATCAAATTATCACTTACTTGCTGTAATTCTTGGCCAGCTAAAATGATATAAATGAAACCTTTTCTGCCATCAACTTCAAACGGTGCTGCGGAAAATATCTTTTGTTTCCCCGGGTTCCGTGGATCATCACCTAGAATATGCTCTTCTCCTTTTGTCGCAATAAAAGTATTAATTGGGGTAAGTGACACCTTTTTTATTTCTGAATCATCGCTATGGTCTAAAACAACAGAATATAGAATCTCTCCACTTTTATCCAAAAGATATACTTCTATACTACGATTTATGGCCATCATATCATGCATCAAATCACCAAATAGAGGCTTATTGACACCACCGTCTTCTAGAAAAGGGGATGCATTTTGAAACTTTTCTGTAATTAAATGATTCGCAATATTCGCATTTACTTTTTGAGCTGTTGCCTGACTGTATTTGTTTGCAAAATAACCTGTGACAAAAATGTATGAAGCCCCCATCAATACTATGAGCAAAAAGAAAGCAAGCCAAAGCTTTTTGACCAACTTGGGTGTTAATGTTTTTTCTGTTTTCATACTATTATGTCTTCATTGAATTTATAGCCTACACCCCAAGTAGTCAAAATAAAGTTGGGATTAGCCATATCGGATTCAATCTTTGCCCGAAGTCTATTTATATGTGAATTTACGGTATGCTCATAACCTTCAAAGTTATATCCCCAAATCATATTCAAAAGCTCATTTCGTGTATAATTTCTGCCAGGGTTAGACGCCATTAAAACCAATAATTCAAATTCTTTTGGAGAAAGTTCAATCTTTTGATTATCGAGTAACACCTTTCGCTTTTCAATATCTATGTGTAATCTTTCTGCAGTGATAGAGGAGGTGTTTTGTTCTTTTATTTCCTTAATTTCTGTTCTTCGTAATACGGCTTTGATTCTAGCCAATAATTCTCGAATACTAAAGGGTTTGGTGATATAATCATCAGCTCCAATTTCCAATCCTAAGACTCTATCTATTTCTTCCGATTTTGCGGTGAGCATAATGATGGGAGTATTCTTTTTATTACGGAGTCTTTTGCAAATTTCAACACCATCCATTGTAGGTAATGTTAAATCCAATAGAATTAGGTCATAATCATTTTCCAAGGCCATATTCAAGCCTTGCTCCCCATCCATCGCTTTAGACGTGACATAAATTAAATCTGTAAGATGAATCTCTAATAATTTTATTATTTCCGGATCATCTTCTATTATTAATATATTCTTCATAAAAGTATAATGCGAATGAAATCAAAAGATATCACATAATTATCACAGCGATATCAAATTAGTGTAAAAACAGATATTTCCTATTAGTAAAAAAGTTCAATATACGATCTATATAATTTAATAGTACAACTTCAAACCTTATTCTTACAAAAGAAAATAAGGTATATGTATATGTTGAAAGCAATAAACTGCGCGGTATGGATTAATGATGTTATATAAATGTTATGTGTTGGTATTAAAAGTTTAATCTTTTGTGAATCTTTTGTTATACTCTCATCGTTAGTTTGCTCTATAATTCTTAAACAAGAAAAAATGAACAAATTTAGATTTATGTATGTTTTGATGTTAGCAGCAGTATTGGCGTTATCATCTTGTAGCAATGACGATGACGACATTGAACCTCAAATCTCAAGTTTAGACCTTAATATCAATGGTTTGGAGGATTTAGGTTCGGATTATCTTTACGAAGGGTGGATTATTGTTGATGGTGCTCCCGTTTCCACTGGGACTTTTTCAGTAAATGGCAATGGAGTTTTATCTCAGACGGCATTTGATCTAGATGCAACTTCTTTGGCAAGTGCCACTAAATTTGTACTTAGCATAGAACCGGTTCCGGATGTAGACCCATTACCTGCGGCGACCAAATTATTGGTTGGTGATTTTTCTGGCGATAGTGCTAATGTGTGGATAGGGCCGGTAGCTGCCAGCGGCGACTTTAATGATTCTTGGGGCAAGTTCTTCTTAAGGACACCAACGGATGAAATGCCGGGGTCTGCCAATAATGGGAATGATGAATTTGGGATATGGTTCGGAACTCCAGGTATGCCGCCCACCTCTGGTTTCAATTTACCCGAACTTGCAGATGGTTGGCAATATGAAGGGTGGGTTCTAGTAGATGGTGTTGGTCCTATTACCACAGGGACCTTTACTGAATTTACAACAGTGGACGACTCCAATGCTTTCAGTGGTACAGAAAATAATGCTGGCCCTCCGATTCCAGGAGAGGATTTTTTTAACAACGCCCCAACAGGGTTTGCATTTCCTTTGGACCTAAGAGGCCGAACAGCTGTGATTTCTGTTGAGCCATTTCCTGATAATAGTCCTACCCCATTTTTATTGAAGCCATTGGTTGGTACTGCGGGTCAGGAAACAGCTCCTATTACACATGACCTGATGTTGAATGCAGCATCGTTCCCGACGGGCACCGTTACGAGATAGATTGGTTGTTTTGTTTAAAAAAAGCTTTGGTATTATACCAAGGCTTTTTTCATTGAATACGTTTTCATTAATCTATTGGTCGTTAACGTCATCAAACTTGTAAGGACCCACTAAATCTATCCTGTGTTTGAAGGTTACCAAAGTAAGTAACAATAGCATTAAATATAAAAAGACAATTAGGAAACCTATGGGAATAAATGTTCCAGGTATTACGTGGCTTTCAAAATCGTTGTACGTTAGTAAAATGAATATCGTATCAAAAAGCCTAAAGATGTATATGAAAAAAATGATATACAATGCAAATTCCAAATTTCGCATTTGAGGGTCAGCTATCTCGTTTTCTTTTATTTTGAAATTCATAGCGTATAAGAATGTAAAATGGATAATGGTCAGAAAAGGGAAAATGTAATTATCAAATTTAAACAGATAGAATTTATTGGTATAGAGGCCATAAAAACTGAAAACAATCAATAATAGTAAAACTATTATGGAAAGCAAAAGGCTTCTTTTCCATGAAAACATACGTAAAATCAACTTCATATTAAGTAGGTAGCTGGGATTTGGGGAACCCTTGTTTCAGAAGTAAAAACGAAGTAGAAAATTGTTTATTTGAAAAAATCGATGAACAACATTTTATGTTGGGAACATCAAAAAAAGTGTGGTCAAAGCAATTAATATGCCCTGCCACCCTCTCCTTTTTTACTTAAATGGTTATGAAATCCAACCTTTGTTTTGTGATGATTTGGCAAATAACAAGAGGCCAATACCAATACCGATCAACAATAAAGGCATAACCACTCCTTCGACAATACCATAGACTTCAGCTGCATTGGTCATAAAGAAAGCGTATGCCATTTGCACCAGAATTCCAAGTAAGGAAACCAATAAAACGGGTCGAGCCCATTTTTTACGCACTAGCAGGCCTATACATCCTAAAACACCAGCCCAGACGGCAATTGCAAATGCTGCTGTTGCCCAAGCAGGGGTATTTTCCATTAATTCCAATTTATCTGCGGGTAACATGGCTTTACCTTCATCGGTTATAAATGCTTGTGCTAAATAGACCATTGCACCCAATAGGTTCCATAGTAGAGCTACGCCGCTCACGATCCAAAACCATACTGGCGGTTTGGTTGTTACATTGCTTGTCATAATTTATATTTAGTTGATTATTCGTTTCAAAATACAAAATTTATAAGAAATGGTTTTAAACTGTATTTTTAGATCAAATTTGCATTTATGAAAAAGCAGCGGTTTTATTATGTAATCAACCTTCAGTATTTGGGATTTAGATTCAGTGGCTGGCAAAAACAACCCCAGCAAAAAACCATTGAAGGAATGCTTTCCAAGACACTAAAATTTATTCTACCAGGAGCAAGTTTTAAAATTTTGGGTGCAGGCCGAACTGATTCCAAGGTGTCGGCACTTGATGCCGCTTTTGAATTGTTTTTAGAGGATTCACCTATACTCGATTTTACGGCTTTTCTTGAGCTATTCAATAGGAATTTACCATCAGACATAAGGGCGATAGGAATTAGGTCTGTTGATGAATCGTACAATATCATAAAGGACCCTAAATCCAAGGAATATATTTATCTCTTTTCTTTTGGAGAAAAGAATCACCCCTTTAGCGCTCCTTTTATTGCTAATATTTTAGAAGATTTGGATTTGGAATCAATGAAGACAGCGGCCAAATTATTTGTTGGCAGTCATAATTTTAACTCATTTACGGTAAAAGGACAAAAAAATACAAGCAGAGTAAGGACGATTGAGATTTGTGAAATAAGGACAAACAACACGCTAAAAGCCAATTTCTTTCCGCAAAAGTCCTATGCGTTGCATGTTAAAGGTAAGGGATTCATGAGATACCAAATACGCATGATGATGGGCGCCCTTATTCAATTGGGAAAAGGAGAGTTGAAGATAAATGATATACAAACCTCGCTCTCAGCCGAAAACAAACTTCAATTAACCTATGTCGCACCAGGTTCGGGCTTGTTATTGAATAAGGTGGAGCTTAGCTAATTCACCTTCACAACTTTTTTTTTGTACATTGTCACTAAACGAAAGCACATGCAATATTGGTTATTTATATTATTGATTGTTCTTGGTATTTATCTAGGAATTAGTCTGATGTTGTATTTTCTTCAGGATTATTTAATGTTCAAGCCAGAAAAACTTCCAAAGGATTTTGAGTTTTATTATGAAAACCAAGAGATTGAGGAATATAACGTAGAGACCAGAGATGGCGCAATTATAAATGGTCTTCGGTTTAAGGCTAAGAACCCAAAAGGAGTAGTGTTTTACTTGAAAGGAAATTCGAAAAGCATAAAAGGTTGGGGCAAATTTGCTGTTGATTTTACACGTCATGGCTATGACGTATTAATGGTGGATTATCGTGGTTTCGGTAAAAGTACTGGACGACGCACTCAAAAAGCAATAAAGCGCGATCTGCAAATGATATATAATAAAGTCAAGGAAATTACGCCTGAAAAATATATTATCCTCTACGGTCGCTCTTTAGGTTCTGGTTTCGCTACAAAGTTAGCTTCAATGAATAATCCGCGTATGTTAATACTTGATGCGCCCTATTATAGCCTTAGTAAAGTTACTAAGAAATATATGCCATTCATGCCGTTGTCATTACTCTTGAAATTTCCTATGCCCACCTATAAATGGTTGAAATACGTAAATTGTCCAATTCATATTATCCATGGTACAGATGATAAATTGATTCCCTATAAGACCAGTATAAAACTGTCTAAAATAAAACCAGAGTCCACACGATTGTACACTATTATTGGTGGTGGACATAAAAATTTAAACACATTTACCGAGTATCACAAAATGCTAACTGAAATTATCACTACAAAACCAAAAGAAGTCAACCTAGAGGGTTCGAGCATCAATGTGCGACACTCTTCAAAGCGAACCAATGCAAAGGTTTAAAAGATTAGCTAAGGTTTTACTTTTTATTTATGCCTTAAT
>CAZYQR010000193.1:0-3815 GCA_964649755.1 uncultured Maribacter sp.
ATCGAGCTTAATCACAAATACATTTCGGTTACGGCTTAAACCCTGTTTAAAAAGTAAGCGATCACCTGCCAATAGTTGTGGATTTTCAGCGGCAGTACTTATGAAGAAGTACGTATTACCGTCTTTCGTATAAGAACTATAAGAGGCATAGGCCCCATCACCTTGGGTTACTTCTGCCTTGTTTATATTTCTCGCCCATAACATATCGCCTGTTGCACTAAGCTTGGCGCTTACAATATCGTTATGATGGTATCTTGTTACTTTAAGTCTACCCCCGCTTGAATTGGCCTGTACACTGGAAGTAACAAAATACTCCTCAGCATTGAAATGTATAGTGCCATCATTGGCTACGTCAACATTTTTGAATACCAAATCCTTAATTACCTTATCCTCTTCACGTCCAAATTTGTCCATCATAAACTGTTCTGAAAAGGGACTGTATTTTTTTGAATTAACAGCTAGTGTATTTGGATTTAAATTGAAATAAGACAAACCATTATATCTATTGTCCTTTCTATTTGCGTAAAAACCTACACACAACAATTCATTTCCTTTTGCAATGGGAATCAAGGCCTCTGAAAATTTGCCCGGAACATCAAAAGTCTGTGATTGTGCCCCACTTCGTGATATCTTTATCAATTCATATTGAAACTTACGTTCGGTTGCTTGAAAACGTTTTTTCTTGAAATAAGCCTTTCCAACGATATAAGCCTCTTCCAAATTATTGGAAAAAGCAACATTCTCAAAGGCATAGTTCTTCTCTTCTACTTCAGCAGAAAAATCATGCTCTATTACTTTTTTTAGGCTTGAATTGAAGAGATATATAAAATGCTTGTTGTTCTTTCCCTTTTTAAAATGGGTGCTGATCACGAACGCATTCTTCTTATCATTGAAAAGAACAGATGTCGTAAAGCCCGATGAGAAGTTTCGATTATAGTAGTTTTTATCCAACGGATTGGAAACCTCTTGTGATGGAATCGTCAAAAGTGATTCCCTTGTAAAATTCATTCCTGAAAGCGGACTGCGATGTACTGAATATTCATAAGCATAAGCCTCATAGTCATAATCCAAAAAGATGAGGTAAATCTGTCCATTCGCAACGTAACCATCAACCAAGTTCGCATCTTTGAATTTGTAATTATACTCATTGATCAACTGCATATTGGCATCATAATGCTCAATAAAATAGCCTTTAGGTCTAAGAATTAATCCCGTATAATATGACCTTACGAGAAACGTACCCCCTGTACCATCTGCAGATATAGTGAGAAGGTTTGAATATTTATACCTATCATTATATTTTTCTCCAATGGCAAAATCGAGAGGGATATCCTGTGCGGTCATTACGCAGGAAACTACTAGAAAAAAAAGCAAGGACATACTTTTTCGCAAATTCATAAGTAGGGTTTTATAGACTATTATTTGCCTGGGAAATCGGCCTTTCGTTTTTCCAAAAAGGCTGTGGTTCCTTCCTTAAAGTCGTCGGTTCCAAAGCACTTTCCAAAGGCATTGATCTCCGTGGCATATCCGTTAATACTATTGTTAAAACAATCATTTACAGCTTTTATTGCATAGCCAATAGCAACGGGAGAATTATTCGATATTTTGCTCGCTAATTTCTGGGAAAGACCCAATAATTCATCCTGTGGAACAACATGATTTACAAGACCGTAATCCAAGGCTTGTTCAGCGCTGATCATTCCCGCCGTCATGATCATTTCCATTGCTCTGCCTTTACCCACCAATTGAGGTAAACGCTGCGTACCCCCGTAGCCCGGAATAACACCTAATGAAACTTCAGGCAAGCCCATTTTGGCATTGTCACTGGCCACCCTAAAATGGCAAGCCATAGCCAACTCCAATCCTCCACCCAGAGCAAAGCCATTGACAGCGGCAATAACCGGTGTAGCTAGATTCTCAACGAAGTCGAATAACAGTTCCTGACCTTTGGCAGCCAATTTTTTCCCTTCTTTAACAGAGAAATCAGCGAATTCCGAAATATCAGCACCCGCAACGAAAGCTTTTTCCCCGCTGCCTGTAATAATGATTGCCAATACTTTTTTATCTTTTTCCAATTTCGAAAAAGCCTGGTGCAATTCTTTAATCGTATCAATATTAAGTGCGTTGAGTTTGTTGGGGCGGTTTATGGTAATGATAGCGATAGTACTTTCCCTATCTACTAAAATGTTCTGATATTTCATTTGTTCTGAATATTAGATGGTTGCTCTTTGGGGAAAATTACGGTAAAAACCGTGCCCTTTCCGGGTTGGGACGTAAAATCAATACTTCCATTATAAGTTTCAACAATATTCTTAACCATCCCCAATCCCAATCCCATTCCGCTGGATTTGGTCGTGAATTTTGGTTCAAAAATCTTATGATTAAAATCATCTGCTATGCCTATTCCGTTGTCTGCCACCGATATCTTTACCTTGTCGCCTTCAGACGCCACAGAAACCAAAATCCTTGGCGATTCTACGTCCGGAACTGCTTGCGTTGCGTTCTTAACCAAATTCGTAATTACCCGAATGAGTTGGGTCCTATCCAATTTGGCGATAATCTCTTCTTCATCACAAATAAAATGGATATAGGGCTCAGTAAAAATATCCAAGGCCAAGCGAACTATGTTTACCACATTTAAGGTTTCATTCTGCTGGGCAGGCATTTTTGCAAAATTGGAAAACGCCGAAGCAATATTGCTCATGGTATCTATTTGTTGAATTAAAGTGTTGGAATACTCTGCTACTTTCTTCTTGATATTAGGATCGTCTGGATCAAACTTCCGTTCAAAACTCTGCACACTCAACCGCATTGGCGTTAATGGATTTTTAATTTCGTGAGCTACTTGTTTTGCCATTTCGCGCCAAGCTTGCTCCCGTTCGCTTCGGGCCAATTTTGCGGCGCTCTGTTCCAATTCGTCAATCATGGCATTATATGAAGTAACCAACTTTCCGATTTCAGAACCTGAGTCTTCTATAAAGATTTTTTTATTCCTTTTTGTTAAATCGGTTTTGAACATCATATCGGAAACCGTTTGCAAGGACCTTGTTATATATTTCGTAATGAAATATGCCAATCCTATAGCAATTAACAACATTAAAAAGTATACCCAACTCAGTCGAATCAACGCTTCCCTAAGTTCCATATAATCTAAGGCATTATTCTCAAAATATGGTAAATTTAATATACCGATAGGTTTAAACTTACCGTCATTAATATAAGTATATGAAGCCTGAAATTTATCCCCTGCCGCAGAACTCTTCTCTAAATATCGCCTGGTAACACTTGAAGCCAGATTATTCAGCACCTCTGCATCCAGACAATTTGATTGGGTATCTATTTCAAATCTGGGCCTCGAACTTTTGATCAATTGACCTTCTAAATCATAAATATTAAAAGGAGCTGACAATACATCGGCAATTTGATAAATCTCCACCTTAAAAATAAGTCCTAGATTTTCAGTTGTCTGCGGATATGTGGTCTGCTGTAGTGTATATTTAACACTCTGTTTCACCTGTTCTTCCTTTCGCTCAAGACGATGGGCATGATAATCTTTTAAGGTTTCGCGATATTGATAAATGGTCACCCCAGATATTAAGACCGATGCGATAAGCACCAATAAGATCATGGTTGCGAATATTCTTGAACGAAGTGATATATTTTTGAACAAGTACCTGGAATTTGATGTTAAAGATAGCAATAATGACTATGCCATAAGCTTCATTAAATAAATACCAATTGCCATAAAAGAAGGTTTGGTGAAATATCCAAGAAACTCTTATTTTGTGTTACAAACATCAAGCCAAAGGCGTTCA
>CAZYQR010000193.1:3915-5564 GCA_964649755.1 uncultured Maribacter sp.
TTTGCTATTTTCCTTATGCATTCGGGTTCTTCTTTTGAATATTTCTATAAAGGCGAATCCCAAGCATGAGCAAAATACCAAGAACAATAATGCCTATGACACCAAAAATCCAATTGATTGCACTTTTGAGAATCACTAAAAAAACAACTGCGAATAAAATTAATGTAGCTCCCTCATTCCATATACGCATAAATTTTGACGTATAATTCACCTCATCACGCTGTAGTTGCTTGAAGATCTGATGGCTTTTTAAATGATACAGAAACAACAGAACAACAAAAGCCAATTTAACATACATCCACGGTTCTTGTAACCAAATAGGTTGTAAAATCAATAACCATATCGCAAATATAGTACTCAAAATAGCCGAGGGCCAAGTGATAATATTCCATAAACGCTTGGTCATCAATTTCAACTGGTTTGATAATATTTCTTTATCCGGGGAAGGTTTTTTTGTAGCCTCTATATGGTAAATGAATAGCCGGGGTATATAGAATAACCCAGCAAACCAAGTGACTATAAAAATGAGGTGTAATGCCTTTATGTAGTTATAATATTCCAATTTATTCCTTGATTTGAATTGCACCAACACCAGCACCCCAAAGTTGATTGTTATAGGAAGGAATTGCGTTCTTTATTAATCTATCGGCTTCTTCACTCAACTTATTCCATTGGGTATCAAGCTCTTTTTTACGATCTCGGGACGATTGATTTACCCTGGGAATACTACTATTTGTTGCATCAATCAAAAATGAATATTCCGCAGTGAATTTATTAGGGAAATTCTCTACGTCATCATAAGCTTTTGACTTTCGCTGTACCATGTCCTTATCCCATGCATCCAATTGCTTAACCAGTTTTTTTCCCTCAGCCTTTAAATCGGTATCCTTTAAATCCTTAATGACCGTTTTCAATTGTTGTTGCGCTTTGAACAAGGAGTTCACTTTATTGTGCATCGCCGTGAATTTCTGCTCCATTTCTGTCATAAAAGCATCATATGTTTCATATTGACCACTTTTTGTCTGATAAGTAGGAACTTCAATAATGGTCCCTGCAGTTGTTGCGACCTCATCATTTACTTTTAATTTAAGTGCATAATTACCAGGAGGCGCCGTATGTCCCCTAAAACGAGATTCTATATAAACATTGGGAATTCCCGGCAATAAGGGGTGCTTCATATCCCACACAAAACGATTTAGCCCTTCTTTTTTACTTAATAATGGTGCTTGTGGCGGTCCACCCCCGTTAAATTTAGGAGCTTCTTTGTCTTTTTGAGAGCTAAAGCTACGCACCAATTTACCTTTTGAATTTACGATTTCCAATGAAATGTGTGTAGAATCGGAAAGTTTGGGTAACTCATAATATATGACCATTCCGTTGGCAGGATTCACTCCATTAAAAGGATTGGTGCCTTTGAATTTATCTGAATTGCTACTTAACGGACTACGCCATGAACCATTCAATGCTTCGTTGGGTCTAAGAATTTTCAATTCTTTATTTAAAGGTTCATATTGCTCTAAAGCACTCAAATCATCCAATATCCAAAACGACCTTCCCGATGTAGCTACAACTAGATTTCCTTTATGAACCTTCAGATCCGTTATAGGCGTTTTGGGTAAATTTAGCTGAAATGTTTCCCATGATTTTCC
>CAZYQR010000194.1:0-5564 GCA_964649755.1 uncultured Maribacter sp.
TGCCATTAAAAAAGTACTCAAAGAAGTTAAATAAACGGTAAATGGTGTTAACAAAATCCTTTTAAGAAATATCTTTGTCAAAAACCCGAATATGCTACGTTGGATTATTTTTGTTGGTATTTACATAGCCCTTGGTATCTATGTATTGCAGGCACTGAGGACAGTAACCAGATACCCTTGGGTGTATTTTACCTATATGGCTATTTCATTGGTTGTACTCCTGAATTTCATTTATCAGTTTACCTGGGGTGAAGAAGCGGGTAGGGTTCTAAGTAGATCAAAGAGTTACGCTTTTGGCTTTTTGCTTACTATCATTACTTTTAAGATAATTACTATTTTATTTCTTTTTTCTGAGGACATCTTTCGGTTTTTAACTGGTTCTTATCATAAATTTTTTGGAGTGACCAAAGAATTCAGTCTACCTGAGCGAAGAAGATTTTTGAGCATAATAGCCATGGGTATTGCCGCAATACCTTTTGGTGCCTTGTTATATGGAATGTATTGGGGAAAGTACAATTTCAAGGTGCTAAAGTATAATCTTGAATTTGATGATTTGCCTAATGCCTTTGATGGATATCAAATTACCCAGATATCGGATGTTCATAGTGGTAGTTTCGATAATAGCAAAAAGATAGAATATGCCATAGATCTAATCAACAAGCAGGAGAGCGATGTAATCTTGTTTACTGGTGATATGGTAAATAATAAGACTGAGGAAATGCTTCCTTGGAAAGAAACGTTTTCCAGACTTAAGGCCAAAGAAGGTAAGTTTTCCATATTGGGCAACCATGATTATGGGGATTATGTGACATGGGACACTGAGGAATTGAAAAGCGAAAATCTTGAAGATTTAAAAAAACTACAAAAGGAAATTGGTTTTGACCTCTTACTGAATGAAAGTAGATATCTGCAAAAAGGGGATGATAAGATAGCCTTAGTTGGCGTTGAGAATTGGGGTAGGGGTGGATTCAAAAAAGCCGGAGATCTTGGAAAAGCGGCTGAGTCAATATCCAAAGATGATTTTAAAATATTAATGAGCCACGATCCATCGCATTGGGAAGATGTTGTCATTAGTGATGATTATCATTATCATCTTACCTTGAGCGGTCATACACACGGTATGCAGTTCGGTATCGAAATACCTGGGTGGGTAAAATGGAGCCCTGTTAAATGGAGGTACAAGTATTGGGCTGGTATTTATAAGGAAATGGGTCAGTATATTAATGTAAATCGCGGATTCGGATTTTTGGGCTATCCTGGTCGGGTTGGTATCTGGCCAGAAATCACCGTAATTACATTGAAGAAAAAGCCGTTAACATGAATTTAACTTCATGCTTTGACCACAAAAACATTGCAAATACTGCTTTTTTAACATTTTTTCTTACATTTGGTTCATAACCGAAAGAACTATATATGTCTAAGTTTGGTGAACTAATAGATTTACACGTTCCAGTTTTGTTGGATTTTTACGCAGAATGGAACGACCAATCAACCGCAATGCATCCTGTTCTTAGGGATGTTGCAGCTGCCCTCGGCGACAAAGGTAAAGTCATAAAGATTGATGTGGACAAGAACAAAGAGCTTTCACAAGCCCTGCGTGTGAAAGGTTTACCTACCCTTATGATTTACAAAAAAGGTGAAATGGTGTGGCGCCAAAGCGGCGAGCAAGATGCCAATACGCTTATAGGTATTCTTAACGAGTACGTATAATCTGTTCTATTTATTGAGATTGATTCTCCGCTACTTAGTTGGCTGTATGGGTGTGCTTGGCATTTAAAGCACTACCGTTCTATATATTACTAATATTAATTGCCAACCGGAGTTAAAACAGAATCTTGGGTTGTAGTACTATCCAATTCAACGGAGTCAGACATATCCGGATTACTTCCGATAACGGGTTCTTCCTCTAGGATTTCATCTTTATAGAAGTGGTTGAATTTATCAATGTATTCATTGAATATCAATGTTTCTTTTTCTGCCATATCCCGGTCGTTATTGTCTATAAGCACATCAATAACCCTGCGATACGATTCCATATCTGTGATTATATCATCAATCTTGTCGTATTGCTGATCAAGCGGAATGCCATCATAATACGCTAACCTTTCTTGATATATCTTCTTCATGGTATTGTAAAGTTCATGTGCCTGATTCGTTTCACCAACTTTGTAGTAGCCATCAATAAACGGTAATACAAAATGGTAATAGGAGAAATTCTCAACGGGCATATTCTCCATAGCTAATTTTATAACATCTTTGGCCTTATCAATCTTATTCTCTTCAATCAACTGGTTCATTAATCTTGCTAAATTGCTTCGGTAAGAAATACCTTGAACCCTTGTCTGAGGGTCGTGGTATATATCTGGACTACCAGAATTGCCCCAATCCCATTTAGTAACAATATCATACATAATATCAGTATCTATTCTTCCCATATCAAAAGAGTTGCTCCTTTCGGTCTTAATAGGCACCAATTTATAGGCGAGGCCTTCTAATTGTAGATAGTCTTTCATCCATATAAATTCCGCATCATCAAAGCTCCCACCAGAAAAGTATATTGGACGTTTCCAATCGTTATTGGCAAGAATATCCAACATCATCATGCTCTTCTTGGTTATAGCTCCTGGAAGGTCTATATCAATGTAATCAACCATAAGTACTGAATCTTTCGCTTTGACCAAACCACTATCTATGGCATTCTTTTTATTTACGGGAATGCGAATTTTCTGTGTTGGATAATACACAAGGTTTTGCGTATTTTCAGGATATTCGTTTACATCAACCTCCTGTTGCTCTAAGAAAAACTTGAACTTGGTCTCAGGCTTGTCACTATCTATCCAGTCAATAAAATCCTTTACTTCCCATCTGCTTTTCGATACTTCGCGATTGAATAATGGGTCAACATTTTGGAAATACAATACGTCGCGTGATCCCCATCTGTATTTATCGTGAGTTAATTGTGAGGGTATGGCATCACTGGAGTATGCTTTTCGTTTCATTTGGTCAACATACCAATCCGTTTCAAAGAGACTCGTGCAAACAACACGAACATCTGTTCTGTAATTCTCAATTTCTTGGGCATACCATAAAGGAAAAGTATCATTATCACCAATTGTAAAAAGTATGGCGCCTGCATCTTTCTGACAGGAATCCAAATAGGACCTTGCAGAAGACCTCGCTGTGAAACGATTAGATCTATCATGGTCATCCCAGTTTTGCACAGCCATTACCGTAGGTACCGCCAATAAACATATGATTGTCACTGCTGGAGCCAATATTTTGGGAGTGAGCCATTTTTTAAACTCATCAAATAGACCATAAACACCAAGTCCTATCCAAAGTGCAAAAATATAGAATGAACCTACTAAGGAGTAATCCCTTTCACGGGGTTGAAATATATACGGATTCGTGTAAAATTGAATCGCTATACCTGTAAACAAGAAGAATACGAACAATACCCAAAATTGTTTCGGATTTTTGGAAACCTGGAACAATATCCCTATAATTCCTAAAATCAAGGGTAAGAAGAAATAGGTATTTCTGGCTTTATTATTCTTGATTTCACTCGGAAGATTATCCTGACTTCCCAATCGCATTTCGTCAATAATCCCGATGCCGCTAAGCCAATTGCCGTTTTCGTCATAGCGCCCTTGTACGTCGTTGTTCTTACCGGTAAAATTCCACATAAAATAACGCCAGTACATGTAGCCAAATTGAAACTCGAACATGTATTTTACATTGTCCCAAACCGTTGGTGGCTGTATCTCAATGTACTCATCGAACCGTTTTAGAAAACTTATGTATTGTTCAGTGTCAATCTCACCATTGGCATAACCACTTTTTACCTGGTTTACTGCTTGTCTTAGTTCATCATTGGATTGTGTCATCTTAAAATCCAACGGGCCAAAAAACTTCATGTAATTCTCAGCATGTTGGCCACTCCACATTCGTGGTAAAATACCTTTGTGCTTTTCATGGGAGTCCTGTAAGGCATTTTTATAATAGTTTACAATTACATATTTACCCGATTTTTCATCTTTTTCATATTTGGGCTTGTCATCCATTTCATTTCCTGCGGGTGCAAACAAATCAGAATAATAAGCGCCATAAACCGGACTATCAACGCCTGGGTATTGTTCCCTATTATAATAAGCTAATAAAGATCTGGCATCTGACGGATTGTTCTCATTGATAACCACATTGGCATTGGCACGTATGGGCAACATTAACCAAGATGAGAAACCGAAAAACAGAAACATTAAGCAAAGAACGAAGGTATTTGCAATGCGAAAATCGTTTTTACGGGTATATCTTAAGCCAAAATAAAAAGCTGCAATAAAGAGGAATCCTATAATCAAGGAACCTGAATTAAATGGTAAGCCTATGCTATTTATAAAAAAGACTTCAGCCCAACTAAAAAGTTTAAGTACATAGGTCAATGAGAATTTATAGACCAGCATTAAAACTGCAATAACGGCTATGTTAGCAATAAGAAAATTCTTAACTGTAGTGGTTTTGTATCTCTTAAAATAATACAGAAGTCCAATGGAAGGAATAGCCAAGAAGCCCATGAACTGGATACCGAATGTCAAACCTACAACGAACGAAATGAGCACTAGCCAACGACCACCTCTTGGTGTGTCCAAGTTGTCTGTCCATTTTAACCCCAACCAAAGTAATAAGGCCATAATAAAACTGGCCATTGCATATACCTCTGTTTCTCCGGCATTGAACCAAAAACTATCTGAATAGGTAAATGCCAAAGCGCCAACCAGGCCACTACCTAAAACAGCGATTGATTTGCTATTGGTCAAGGTTTCATTTTTAGCAATCAGTTTTCTTGTAAGATTGGTAATGGTCCAGAACATGAATAGGATCGTAAACGCACTTGACACTCCTGAAACATAATTGACCATGCGCGCAACTTGGTCAGGTTCAAAAGCGAACATGGAGAAAAAAGCGCCAATCATCTGCAATAAGGGGGCTCCAGGAGGGTGGCCTACTTGTAATTTAGCCGATGTCGCGATATACTCCCCAGCATCCCAAAAACTACTGGTGGGTTCTACGGTAATGCTATATGTAATAAGTGCTATAAAGAAGACGACCCATCCGAGTATGGTGTCCCATTTTTCGAAGTTCTTTGAAAACATGCAATACTTGGTTTTACCTGAAGGGCGAATTTAGCAATTAATATAGATATGCTCATACATTTTTGATAAACCTTTAACAGATATATACTGGCTTTTTTAGATTAATGTATTTAAAAATGTTTGCGCAAACCAAACTTTGTCTTAAATTTGCACGCTCTTTAGAGCTATTGGCCCATGGTGTAATGGTAACACTCCAGTTTTTGGTACTGGCATTCAAGGTTCGAGTCCTTGTGGGCCAACAGACAATGCAAAATTATCCCGATGCCTTTTTGATGTCGGGATTTTTTCAATTTCATTATCAAGCTAGGACGAGAAGTTTATCCTGAGCGCACCTGCCTGCCGGCAGGCAGGGTCGAAGGGAGTCCTTGTGGGCCAACAGACAATGCAAAATTATCCCGATGCCTTTTTGATGTC
>CAZYQR010000195.1:0-5551 GCA_964649755.1 uncultured Maribacter sp.
TTCGAACCACGCGCTTTTGGTGATAATATTCAAAAATGGGGTACAAGTACCATTCTCATTGAATCAGGTGGTTATACCAATGATGTTGAAAAGCAAGAAATTAGAAAACTGAATTACGTTTCCATTCTTTCGGCAATTTATACCATTGCCAAGGCGAATTATAAAAATATAGCCATAGAGGAATATGAAAAAATCCCTGAAAATGATAGAAAACTCTTTGACCTGAAGATTGTAAACGCCACCTACAGGCTAATGGGACAGGATTATGTCCTTGATGTAGGTGTAAATCGCTTGGAAGTTGATAAAGAAGGGAATAATGATTTTTGGTATAGCAGTCGTATTATTGATCAAGGAGATCTTTCTACGTATTATGGTTATGAATCATTGGATGCGTCAGGACTTACTATAAAACAAGGAAAAGTGTATCCACAAGTCTTAAAAAAAATTGATGAATTCAATACATTGAATACCCTAGAAATGTTGAAACAGGGATATACTTATGTTCGTGTTATTAATATTCCCCGTGAAATGTTGGAATCACCGCTGCCCATGCATATTATTGGCACCTCTTATAAAGTCAAGGATACACGATTAAAAGTTGGTATAAATCCCACTTTTCTTTTGGAAAAGGATGGCAAACCCCAGTATGCGGTAATTAACGGTTTCTTAATTGACTTGACGACAGGGAAAGGAGATTTTAAGAATGCGATGATCTATAGGTAACATTATCTCAATAATTGGCTATTTGTCATTTTGACCAAAGGGAGAAATCACAGCTTGTTTTTTAATGACAACAGGATTCTTAAGATACAAGTGGGATTTCTCAGTCACTACGTTTCTTCGAAATGACTTTGGCTAATACCCGAACTGAATGGTCATATATGGACCATATTTTAACAATACGATTAGCATTGTGAATAATACAGATACTATTGTCGAGAATAACAGTAAAACAAAGCTCTTATAACCTTTGGATAATGGGCCGATGGCACTGTTCTGAATAATTTCATTGATTACATCCATGATTTCTTTTCTTTAAACCTGTCTACTGACGGGCATGATTAAACTTCTTCTTAGTTTTTAGGATGTAGGTATTCAATATCATTGGGTGTTGTTGGTTATATAACAATTTTATGACCAAAAACCCTACCTATTAAAATTGAATTAGCTTTTTTTAGGATATAATAAAATAAAAAAAGCGCCCCTTTCAGGACGCCTTTACTCAATTATTATTTTCTTGGCTTTTATTGGCAACCACCGGTGAAACCATCAGCACTGAATTTAGTCTGTACAGCACCCTGTCGGCTACCATCCACTACTTGTATGGCGAGATTGTTATCACCGCTTCCATCACGTTTTGGACTGCAATATTCAAAAAGGTAAAAACTGTTTGCCCGTTCAGAAATTTTAATGGATATATCGTTGAAGGTATTTTCCAATTCCTCGGCATTTCCGGCAAATACACTGAATGTTTTTCCGATGTCCGTTAAAACCTGCGTATCTATTTCGGCACCTAGTCCTATAGAAAAGAATGAAATGTTCGCACTGGCTTCGTTCACAACCTTGAGTGCTGCCTGCTCAGTATATCGTGATGCCTGATCTGTACCATCAGTAAAAATTACTACGGATGCAGCACCGATTATTTCATCCTTAATACTTTCCTTTAATAAATCTTCGGCAATTTTCGTTGACTTTATGACAGCCCCATATAAATCAGTAGAGGGGTCATTACTAATAGCATCGGTAATCCCATTTATAGCTATCACTAATTCTTGTTTTGAACTAGTCAAAGCGTTCAAGAGGTGAAGTTCATCCTCCCCATCAAACCAATAAATTGCCATCTTAAAGGCATCTTCAGTAGTAACTGGCATCACATTATTCACGAAACTCACAGATGCTGTTTTCAATTCATCCAAACTACTACTAAGTACACTATTACTTAAATCCAAAACCAAAATAGTATTCGAATTAAAAATTTGGGAATTCGATGAGATTCTTGCAAAAGCCTCTGATTTTGATATTGTATTGAAACATTCATCATTACGACCTTGCTCATAAATTGTAAACTTATCGGCATCAAGCCCAGCGACAGGATTGCCATCAATATCAGATACCTTAAATAATATCGATACTTTTCCGGGCAGGGTGGTGAATTGTTCTTGAATGGATAAGACCAAATCACTTTCACCAAGATCAAGACAGTCGTCTACTGGTTCTCCTTTACCGAGGCCGTCCCCAAAGTTTAAATTAAGGTTAACATCATCATCAGCATTACCGCAAGAAAAGGTCAAAAATAGTACGGAGAAAAGACTAAAAAACTTTAAACAGGATTTCATTTTCATTATATTGTGGTTCAACACTCAGAACGCTCAAATGAATTTTAAATTATACCCCAAAAGAAAAAATTTGTTAAATCTTGTTAAAGTAAAAACCAATGCTATTTATTCAATTAAATTAGAAGTGAAATAGCTGGCCAATAATTTCAACAATGAACTTTGCACAATCATTTAATATAATATTTAGCTTACTATTGTTAGAGAAAGACTTTTAAGATAAGAATTTTATAATGACCCATGAACTCAAAAAAATTATAGAGGCCTACCAAGTTGCCAAGGAGCTTAAAAAGAAAACGGTCTTGGCTACTGTTGTTGCCTTGGAGGGTTCTTCATATCGGCGTCCAGGGGTACGTATGTTGATTCGGGAAGATGGCGCAGCAATAGGTGCGGTTAGTGGTGGTTGCGTTGAAAAGGAGGTAATACGTCAGGCTCAAATTGTTTTTAGTGATGGTATATCAAAAATGATGACCTATGATGGGCGCTATAGACTGGGGTGCGAAGGTTTATTATATATTTTAATTGAACCTTTTAATCCAAATATGATATTCCTAAGTGCTTTTCAGGATAATTTAATAAAGCGGAGTCCATTTCAAGTTTCTTGCTATTATTCAAAATCTGAGGGTTGCCATGAATCGTTTGGATCTGTTTTTTTCATTGACCAAAATAGATATCCAATTCGAAAATCCTTTGAGCTTGATAAAAACCTAATGGTTTTTAATCAAGAAATGGAGCCTTGTTTTAAATTATTGATTATTGGGGCAGAGCATGATGCCGTACAACTATCTTCCTATGCGGCACTTACTGGTTGGGACGTAACTATTGTGGCAACGCCATCAGAAGAAAAAACCTTGGTTGACTTTCCGGGGGCACAGGAATTACTATGTGTGGACTCAGAAAGTTTATCCGTAGAAAATATTGACAATCAAACTGCAGTGCTGTTAATGACCCATAGCTATGTGAAGGATTTAAAATATCTACTGAGGATTAGGAATACTCGACCTGCCTATTTGGGAATTTTAGGTCCTGCAAAAAGAAGAGAAAAGCTCTTGAATGAACTTATTGAACGCCACCCAGATATCAATGATTCTTTTTTTGATAGCGTTTATGGACCTGCAGGTTTGAACGTTGGAGCCGAAACCGCCCAGGAAATCGGTATCGCCATTTTGGCAGAAATTTTAGCAGTTGTTCGTAATCAAAAGCCCATAATGTTGAAACATAAATCAAGTCCCATTCATAATTAATGCCAGAGACCGAAAATATCGCCGTAGTCATATTAGCCGCTGGGGAGTCTTCGCGCATGCAGCAAACCAAACAATTACTCCCTTGGGGAAAGTCTACACTACTAGGTAACGCCATAAAGGAGGCATTGCAAAGCAATTCTGAAAAGGTATATGTTGTTCTTGGGGCTAAAGCAGAAACCATCCAATTGCAAATCAATTCAACAGATGTGATCTGGATTTTGAACAAGAATTGGAAGAAAGGGATGGGTTCCTCCATCTCGAGCGCCATCAACTACCTAGTACATCTAAAAACGGATTATGAAGGTATTCTTATTATGTTATGCGATCAACCCTTGATTGATGCTGACTATATTAACAAAATGATTTCCACTTTTAAAAGAGCCAACAAGGGAATTATAGCAACATCATATAAACATAGAAAAGGTGTGCCTGTTCTGTTTCATAAAAAGTATTTTGAGGATTTATCTAATTTAGATGGTAACCTAGGTGCAAAAAAAGTTATAGCCGATAATTCGAAAGACGTCTTTGATATTAACCCCAATGGAAAGGAAAAAGATTTAGATACCTTGGAAGAATACCAACAAGCATTAAAAAACATTGAGCATAATTAACGATAAACATATATATAGATGAAAAACAAGTACTTATATCTTTTAATTTTCGCAATTTTTTTGCCATTAACAATGGGATGTGCCCAAGACATGGGTTTTGAGGAGTATAATCCGAAATCTACATTGGTTGTTCCCGTAAATGAGGTTAAAAGGGCGAAATTTCCTTTTATCGATGTGCATAGTCACCAAAGAGATATGTCTGCTAATGCCTTAGAAGCCTTAGTTAACGATATGGATGCACTCAATGAGGGTATAATGGTAAACCTTAGTGGTGGTTCGGGAGAACGTATAAATTCCATGTTACAGAGTATCAAGGAAAATCATCCTAATCGGTTCGCTGTTTTTGCCAATGTTGATTTTGATGGGGTAGGTGCTGATGGCTGGTCTAAGAAGGCCGCCTCGCAATTGGAAACGGATATTAAGAACGGAGCAAAAGGCTTAAAAATATATAAAAGTCTCGGACTTAGATATAAAGACGTTGACGGGAATAGATTGGCGATTGATGATCCTCGGTTAGACCCAATTTGGGCCAAATGCGCAGAAATGGGTGTTCCGGTTCTAATACATGCTGCCGACCCAAAATCGTTTTGGGACCCAATGGATGGTGACAATGAGCGCTGGTTAGAATTAAAGACGCATTCTAGAAGAAAAAGATCGGCAACTGATCCTGCGCCATGGGAGCAGATTATACAGGAACAGCACAATATGTTCAAAAAACATCCGAAAACAAAATTTATAAATGCCCATATGGGATGGTATGCCAACAGTTTGAAAAAATTAGGCGGACTTATGGATGCGATGCCGAATATGTACGTGGGCATTGGAGCTGTTATTGCCGAATTGGGTAGACAACCAAAAAATGCACATGCCTTTTTTCTAAAATACCAAGACCGTATTCTTTTTGGAAAAGATAGTTGGAAACCCAACGAATTCCCTACTTATTTCAGGGTCTTGGAAACAGATGACGAGTACTTTCCTTATTACAAGAAATACCATGCATTCTGGGCCATGTACGGATTGAATCTTCCTGATGAAGTATTGAAAAAGGTATATTATAAGAATGCCTTAAACCTTATTCCTGGTTTGGACAAAAGTTTGTTTCCCAAAGATTGATTAACTTGTTTAGGTTAATGATTTGCCATAAAGTATAAAAGACAAGAACTTTAAGTGTTTATGCTAAAACCGCAGTGATTCTCTACAAAAACGAATACTTATAAAAACATAACTATGCAATCCGAATCGAATTCTTATGATGCTATCGTAATTGGCTCGGGTATTTCCGGTGGATGGGCAGCCAAGGAATTATGCGAAAAAGGGCTAAAAACCCTTGTTCTTGAAAGAGGACGAAATGTGGAACACTTAA
>CAZYQR010000196.1:0-5509 GCA_964649755.1 uncultured Maribacter sp.
TGAATGTTTAACCTAAAAAAAATATTATGTCTTTAGTAAAATTTAGAAACAGAAGACCATTCGGTAATCTTGTTACTTCCGATTTTTTTGATATGGAAGATTTCTTTGATAACCGATTTTGGAACGAAGGATTGTTGAGCGACCGTTTCTGGAATGGTAGAAAAGGGGAGCCAGCACTTAATATTAAGGAAACTGATGATAAATTTGAAATTGAATTAGCAGCTCCAGGCTTCGCTAAGAAAGATTTTGAGATTACTGTTGAAGATGGATGCCTTAATATTGCTGCAGAAAAATCTACCTCAGAAGAGGAGAAAGAAGAGAATTATACCCGCAGGGAATTTAGCTACAACGCATTTGAAAGATCTTTACAATTACCAGAAAATGTAAAAGAAGAAGAATTAAAAGCTAAATACAACGAGGGTATACTTAGTTTTAAATTGACTAAAAAAGAGCCTGTGAAAAAACTAAAACCGAAAAAAGTTGAGATTTCATAAATCTCAATTGTTCACAAATGTCCTCTTTCCTGACCTAAAAGCGTCCATGTATTGTAGGGGTTAGGATTAGGGGCATTATTTTTTTAATTATTTAATATTTAGGAGGTTACTTTAGGGTCACACGTAGAAGATTATTATTGTTTTTTAATTCTTCTTTGGCCGCATTATACCCAATATCAAATATGGTGTCCATATCCTTCATGGAGAAGGTACTAAGGTTATTTAGGCCTTTAGGGCATATTACCATATCACAATCAGGAAATTTTGATATAAAATCGTTGGCAGTTCTTATTTTATATGCGCGTTCCAATACGTTATAGGAATGTTTCATGTCCTCTATTTTTACCTTTCCGAATGGGTTTACATATATCCCAATAATTTGTTCACAGTACGGTTTAATAAGGTCAACAGGGAAATTGTTCAGTGTTCCTCCGTCTACATAGTATTCATTTTTTATCTTAACCGGAGTGAATATTCCTGGAAATGCAGCCGATGCCAGAATTGGCCTTATCAACTCTCCTTTATTGAAAATTTTCAACGTACCATCTAAAATATTGGTTGCTGTAATAAAAAGCGGTTTTTTCAAGGTTTTGAAATCATCATCTTTCAGCATGGCCCTAAAACTATCGTATAGCTTCTCCGTATCAATAAATCCAGGTTTGTTTAGAGCAAATTTATTCATGCTAAAAATCTCGACCCTCTTAAAAAAGTCCAATATCTCTTTCCAAGTATTGTCATTTGCATACAATGCCCCAACAATGGCACCTGCACTGGTTCCTGCAATATGGGTAGGAAATATTCCGTGTTCATCCAATGCCTTGATTGCACCTATATGGGCAATTCCCCGCATTCCTCCACCCGATAATGCCAAACCAATATTCATATTGTTCAATTTAATCTAAAACTAAGGGATATATACTATAATGAGAGTGACAAATGTCATAATCTATAATGGATTGCGGATTTATATGATTTTTGTCATACTTAAATAATCCAAAACACGCTATTTTTAGAAGTTAACAAATCAACTATTTTTTTGATTTTACAAGCAGCATGGAATATGGGCTAAAAAATGAACCCGTACTAATGGGAGTTATTCTTATTGGTATATGATTTTATTTTAGCGTAAGACTTATATTATTAATAATACAAGGGTACTGAGTATGGCAGTTGAGCTTAAAGAAAAAGATATCTTTCAAAGTATTTTCGAATCCTCGATTGAAGGTATTCTAGTAGTGGATGCCAATGGTGTTTTACTAAGTGCGAATCCTGCGATTGAGCATATGTTCGGCTACGGCCCAGGGGAACTTATCAACCAGAAACTTGAAATTCTCATCCCTGAAAAGTTGAGAAAAAACCATTTAAGCCAGAGGGAGAAATACACTAAAAATCCTGTACCACGACCTATGGGACAAAATATGGCCCTCTTGGGCTTGAAAAAGAACGGATCCAAATTTCCTGTAAAAGTAAGTCTTAGCCCAACAATTATAAAAGACAAATCCATTACCATTGCGTTCGTTTCGGATGCTTCTAAACTTGAGTCCGTAGAGCAAGAATTACGGGCAAAAGAAGCAAAAGACAAAGCCCTCTTGGAAGCTATCCCCGATATGATTGTCATTCAAAATTACGCAGGAGATATTATCGATATTCATAAACCTGAACATATTCATGTACCAGAAGGTTTAGGTTTCCGTCTACCAAGAGAGGAGATTATCGGAAAAAACATTTCAGAATTAGTCCCACCTGAAATGTCCAAAGCAATATTAAAAGCCCATGATAAAGCCATAAAAACCAACGAGATTCAAGTTAGGGAATACACTTTTAATGGAATTATAGATTTTGAAGCAAGGACGGTTGGTCTTAACAATCATAATTTATTGACCATTATAAGGGATATTACCGGACGCAAGATAGCAGAGCAAGCCAACGAAAAGCTCCTTTATGAGGTCGAAGAACGGTTGAAAGAACTCACATGCATTTACAGCATTTCTAATTCGATAAAGACGAGAGAAACACTTGAACAAGTATTTCAAGATACCCTAAAAGCGATTCCGCCTGGATGGCATTATCCTGAAATCACGCGGGGCAAGCTGATTTTGAATAACAAGGAGTTTGTTGCTGAACCATTCGAGGAGACAACATGGAAGCAGTCGAGTGATATTATTATTGATGGGCAGAAGGAAGGTGAAGTGCAGGTCTATTATCTTGAAGAGAAGCCTGTAATGGATGAAGGCCCCTTTTTGAAGGAGGAACGTAATTTGATCAACAGTATCACATACACATTGACTGAAGCGATTGAGCGCAAGAAGGCAACCCAAGCCCTAAAGGCAAGTGAATCTAAAAACAGCGCACTAATAAACGCCCTCCCAGATACAATTATAATACATGATACGAAGGGGAACTTCTTAGATATACAGGAATCTGACCTAGTGTCATCATTATTTGATAGAGAAATGGTCATCGGGAAGAATCTTAAGGACATTTTCCCAAACGAACTGAGCACAAAGATCATAAACGTATTGAAAAAAGCACATGAAACCAAATCGCTTCAAGTTATAGAATTACCTATGCCCGGAAAGGATAGAATAATATACTGCGAGGGAAGAGTTGTACCTTTTGAAGACAATAAATTGATTGCAGTGATACGTGATATTTCCCAGACCAAGGCAGTACGGGATGTATTATATGTGCGCAACAGGGCCTTGGAGGCAGCAGGTAATGGTATCATTATCGTCGATGCGCAACAATCCGTTCGGCCTATTATTTATACCAACGATGCATTTTCAAAAATAACCGGTTATGGGAAAAGTGAGGTTCTAGGTAAAAACTGCCGTTTTTTACAAAAGGATGATCGGGATCAAAAAGAAATTGGAATTATTCGAAAAGCTATTAAAGAAGGCCGTCCCTGCCATGAGGTATTGCGCAATTATAAAAAGGACGGTACTTTATTTTGGAACGATTTGACCATAACCCCATTATATAATGATAAGGGATCATTGACCCATTTTATCGGGGTACAAAGCGATGTGACCCAACGAAAAAAAGCGGAGTTCTTAAAGGATCAAATACGAAAGATACTGGAAATGATCGCCCAACACTGGTCCCTTGATTTTATAAGTAACACCATTGTTGAAACCGTTGAGCAGCATATAGAAAATTGTTTGGTCTCTATTTTATTATTGGATCGGGAAAAGGGAACTTTGCACAACCTCTCAGCACCCAATGTACCCAAATCACTAACGCAAGCCTTGGAAGGACTGAACATAGGCCCTAATATTTGTTCCTGTAGTACGGCAGCACATCTAAAAAAAGAGATATTTACTAAAGACATGACCAAGGATCCTTTATGGAAGGGCCATAGGAATTTGTTAATGGAGCATAATTTAAAATCCTGTTGGTCCTTACCAATATTGTCTTCTAGCCAAGAGGTTCTTGGAGTATTAGCGCTCTATTACGAACATCCTACAAAACCTGGGAAATCCCAAAGGGAAATGATAGAGGACATCAACTTTTTGTCTAGTGTGGCCATAGAACGGCACAATTCAAGAGTCAGTTTACGGGATAATCGGAAACAATTAGCAACCTATGCTCAAGAACTGGAAGAGAAGGTTGACGAACGTACCAATGAGCTAAAGGTAACGGTACAAAAATTGGTTGAGACCAATCTAAATCTGGAAGATCAAGTATTGGTTACTAAAGCTGCTGAAGACAGAGCCATGGCCAGTCAAGTCATGTTTACTGCAATTGCCAAAAACTTCCCCAAAGGTGTAATAATAGTGTTCAATACCGATAATGATATCGTTTATATTGATGGAGGCGAGTTATATCGCATGGGGTTGAACAAGATCGAATTTGAAGGAATTAATATTGATGATACCGGTATATTTTCTGAACAAAGAATAGAACAGATAAAAGAAAACATAAAAAAAACAATAGCTGGCGAGAAATTATCCTTTGAAATACAATTTCGAAGAAGAAGTTATTCGGTAAACACATCGCCCTTATATGACGATAACGATAAAATAAAATGGACCTTGTTTGTGTATAACGACATAACTAAACAAAAACAAGCCGAAAGGAGTATTATGTCTGCCCTAGTAAGGGAGCAAGAACTAAACGAATTAAAATCACGATTTATCTCAATGGCCTCCCATGAATTTAGAACACCCTTAAGTGCCATACTTTCCTCAGCAATATTAATAGGAAAACAAAATGAACTCGGTAAGGAAATCAAGAGAGAAAAATACATAGGACAAATCAAGACCAATGTTAGGAACCTGGTAGTTATCTTAAACGATTTTCTCTCCTTGAGCAAATTGGAAGAAGGTAAAGTAACCGCACATAAAGAAAAATTCGATATTGTACAATTTTCAAAATCTTTGATCGACGAAATCGATTCAAGTAAAAAGTATGGGCAGAAAATAGCAATAAAACACAAGAAGCCAACAATTAATGTACTTCTAGATCCAAAATTAACCAGACACATTCTCACAAACCTACTTTCAAATGCCATAAAATATTCCCAAGAAAATAAGAACATTGATTTGATTCTTGACAAGCATCAAAAGAACCTTGTACTACAGGTAGTTGACCAAGGAATAGGGATACCAAAAGAAGAACATCTCACCCTATTCCAACGATTTTTCAGGGCAGATAACAGTTCTAATATTCAAGGTACGGGATTAGGATTACATATCGTTAAACAATATGCTGAGTTAATGGGAGGCCATGTTAGTTTTAAAAGTGAATTGAACAAGGGAAGCACTTTTATAGTAGAATTACCCACCTAATCATCACTTTTTTAAATATAAAAAAATCTCCAACCCTTAAAAAGGAAAGGAGATTTTTAAGCTATACATTCTTCGACCAAGTTATGGCTCTACCGCTGTGAAAACGTAATTACGACCTAATTGGGTATTAACCATGTCTTTTAAAAAGTTTTGCAACCACCAAGGAAATCAAGGATTTTTGAATAATTTCCTTAAACCCGACCATAAAATGAGAAGGATATAAAT
>CAZYQR010000197.1:0-5498 GCA_964649755.1 uncultured Maribacter sp.
CCGTTCTGATCGTTTTGTTTCGGATACGTTGTTGATCGACAGTTTGATTACTACCGCAGATTTTATCTTGGCGCAACATTCACATTTTGATCATCTGGCAGACGTGCCGTATATCGCCAAAAAAACGGGGGCAAAGGTCATCGGCACGGAAACCACCTGCAATATCCTTCGTGCCTATGGTATCCCCGATGACCAATTATATCCTGTAAAAGGTGGGGAAGATTATCAGTTCAAAAACTTTTCAGTTCAAGTAATTCCTTCTATACATTCAGCATTGAACGACAAACATTATCTCGATTCAAGAACCTACACCGAAGTTCCAGAAGCACCACTTAAAGTATCGGAATTTATAGAGGGAGGCTCGTTAATGTTTCTTGCTCGCTTCGCCAACCATACCGTATTAACCATGGGCTCTATGAATTTTGTAGAAAGAGAGTTGGTAGGCCAAAAACCCGATATACTCTTGGCGGGTGTCAACCGTTCACAGCTGGGTTTATACAAGTATAATGAGCGTCTTTTGGCCGTAACCAATTACCCAAAAATTATTATACCAACGCATTGGGATAATTTTCGCTTACCCTACGGATTTTCGCAAGAAAGTGGGGTAACACAAAAATTGCTGCCATTTAAGGAAGCAGTAAAGAAACTTTCTCCGGATACAACCGTGCTAATTCCGACACATTTGGGAACCATCACGATAGAATAACCACAGTCCACCCAAAGGGGAAATTTTAGAGGGTTAGTTACCAAATCTGCCAATTCTTTTGGATATACTCCTATGATTATTATTTTTAAAAATAAATTGCAGAAAACACTGCGTCAAGTTGCCTTTTAAAATTGTAAATTCAGCTTTCAAAAACTAACATTTATGCGATTACGAAATTCTCTTTACTCAGGCTTAGCCATAGCCTTCCTTCTTTTAACGGCCTGTCAGAGCCCTAAACAAGAATCCGCCACCATGCTTATTTATGGCGGTAACATTTATACCGTAGATACAACCCAGGCGATGGTTGAAGCCGTAGCCGTGAAAGACAATACTATTCTTTTTGCGGGTAGTCTTGCGGAAGCCGAGCAATACAAAAACGACCAAACAGAACTGATTAATTTGGATAGCAAAACCATGACCCCGGGGTTAATAGAAGGGCATGGCCATTTTATGGGATTGGGGTACAATGAAATGAACCTGGATCTTATGAACACTACGAGCTACCAGCAAATAGTAGATGCCGTAGCCGATAAAGTTAAAACAGCAGCGCCGGGAGAATGGATTACCGGTAGGGGATGGCATCAAAGCAAATGGGATGAAATGCCTGCCGAAACGGTAAATGGCTTTCAAACACACGATATGTTGAGTGCGGTATCCCCGGACAATCCTGTGTATTTGCGTCATGCCAGTGGTCATGCAGGCTTTGCCAATGCCAGGGCTATGGACATAGCAGGCCTAACAGTAGTGTCTAAGGAAGGAGTCAACAAATTTGAGGTTGAGGGTGGTGAAGTAATGCGCGACGCACTGGGAAGGCCAACGGGTATTTTCAACGAGCGGGCCCAAACCCTGATTACGAAACACATTCCGGAGACCACTCCTGAGAAAGATATCAAAGCTTTTGAAATGGCGGTTGCTGCATGCCACAGATATGGTATTACCGGCTTTCATGATGCCGGCATAGGCAGAGAGACCATTGCACTCTATGAAGAAATGAAGACTGAGGATAAAATGAAAATCCGCTTGTATGCAATGCTTACGGGGCGGGATAAAGAATTGCTCAATGAATGGTATGAGAAAGGCCCTATGGTAGATCCTGATCATCTAGTGACCATCCGTTCTGTGAAATTGAACTGCGACGGTGCATTAGGATCGCGCGGGGCTTGGTTATTGGAACCCTATACGGATAGACCGGGCCACTTTGGTCTCGAAACCCTCCCAATGAACTTTGTAAAAGAGACCGCTTTAAATGGTTTGCAAAATGGTTTTCAGGTTTGCTCGCATGCAATAGGGGACCGAGCCAACAGAGAAATACTGGATCGGTATGAGTCGGCCTTTACCGAATTACCTGACTTAGCAACCGACCACAGGTTTCGAATAGAGCACGCACAACATATACACCCGGATGATATTCCTCGTTTTGCCGAATTACAGGTTATCCCGGCCATGCAAGCTGTACACCTGTCTTCTGATAGGCCCTGGGCCATAGACCGTTTGGGGGAACAGCGCATCAAAGAAGGTGCTTATATGTGGCAAACCTTATTGAAAAGTGGAATACCCATTGTGAATGGTACCGATGTACCCGTAGAACCTCTGAATCCAATTGCTAGTTTGTATGCTAGTGTAAGCAGGAAAACGTTAAAAGGGACCCCTGAGGGCGGTTATGAACCGGCAGAGAAGATGACAAGGGAACAAGCCCTGAGATCCTATACCCTAGATGCAGCCTACGGCGCCTTTGAAGAGGATATTAAGGGCTCTATTACGGTTGGAAAACTGGCCGATTTCACTATTTATTGTCAGGATCTAATGACAGTAGCAGAAGAGGATTTTCTTAATACAGAGATTGCCATGACCATTTTTGATGGGAAAGTGGTGTATATTAAAGGGGAGTAAATCTACTAAATTCTTGAAATAATATCATAGAAGATCATGAACATAATTTCTGTACGGGAACAACCTGAATTCGTACATAAGGCGATAGCCTATTTTCAGAGAAGCTGGAAAAGTTCCTCTTAATGTCACCCTGAGCTGTCATGCTGAGCGCACCTGCCTGCCGTAGGCAGGGTCGAAGCACAATCGAAGGGCAAGTAGGCAGTCTTTTGTCACCCTGAGCGCAGTCGAAGGGTCGAAGCCCATTCTGACCACCCCATCCTGACATTATTGTCAGGACACCCCTCCTTGTAAAAGGAGGGGGCCAAAAAAAGCGAAAATCAAAAAGGGCCTCTCTTTTTTGAGGAAAGCCTGTCTACCACAGGCAAGGATTTCCAAGCCGAAATCAAAGGTACTGTGTCAAAAAACAAATTCTTAGCTTATAAATAGGTAACCAAAAGAAAGAGATTATACTTTTTAAAAAAATCAGTAACTTACTGACTACCAATCAACAAATTTATGAAAACAAAATTGACATTAGCATTGATTATGATTTTTGGGATTTTAATCACAGGATGCAAACAAAAAGAACAAAAAGTTGAAGTAGAAGAAATAAAAATCGACCTTGTAAATGATGACTTTCCTGAAGCAAAGGCAGAGGTGATGGCTTTGATGGACGAACTAAAGCAAACCATAAAAGACAGTGATGTTGATAAGCTGATTTCCTTTCATGCATACGGACCAAAGTTCACAGAGTTTAAAGGGGGCGAGAAACGAGTCGGCAGTACAGAAAACGAAGAATACGAAAGAGGGGTGTTTGGCGACGTAACAGAGGTAGTCAAATTCAATTATGATAATCTTAAAATTGCTGTATATGGCGATGTAGCCAATGTCACTTTTCACTCAGATTTCCACCTGAAATTCGGTGAAGACCTCGTTGTAGTAAATGACCAAATTACTTTGTTATTCGTGAAAACGGACAATGGATGGAAAATGGTTCACGAACATCATTCTCCTTTGAAAAAAGAAGAAAGTTAAAAACGTACCACAACAACCTATATAAAAAATAGCAAATTAAGCGCAGGTTTTAAAAACCTGCGCTTTTTTAATACATTTATGCTATCCGAAAACATTGGGGTATTAAACCGCTACTTTCCATATACAATGCCGTTATGCGTGACAGTGTCCCGTCCTGAATAAAGGCTACATAATTTAACACAATTATGTATAAAAACGACAAAGTAATTAGACGTTACAGTGAACCTTTCAAATTAAAAATTTTAGACGAACTTAGTACAGGCAAGTACACGAAGAGTGAGCTCGGAAAACTTTACAGTATTGCACCTACTACCATCAATGAATGGATTAGAAAGTACGAACGTAAAGACCTAATGAACACCAGGGTAAAAGTGGAAACTAAAGACGAAATCACGCGGATCAAAGCACTTCAAAAAGAAATTGAACAGCTAAAAAAACTACTGCTCAAAAAGGATCTGGACCAAATGGTTGAGGAATCCTATCTAGAGGTAGCTGCCGAAAAATTAGGCTATAAAAATATTCGAGAACTTAAAAAAAAACTAAATATCAAGCCTTAATTAAAGCTAAAGATAAAACTAAGGGATTTGCTTCCTTATCTAGGATATGTGACTGTTTCGACCTTAAACGTGATGCCTTTTACAAATACAAATGTAGAGCTGATAAACGAAAAGAAACTGAACAAAAAATTGTCCATATCGTAAAGAAAAGACGCAAATCCCTTCCTAGAGAGGGTGTGAGAAAACTTAAAAAATCATTGAATGAAGAGTTTACTAAAGCTAACCTAAAGGTTGGTAGAGACACTTTGTTTAATGTCCTTAGAAAACATAAAATGCTAACCCTTAGAAAGAAATATAGGATGAGGACAACCAACTCACACCATCGCTTTTATAAGTACGGCAACATCATAAAGGACATTGCGGTCAAAAGACCTAATCAAGTCTGGGCAGCCGATATAACATACATCAGGACCGTAAAGGGCTTTTGTTATCTGGCACTTATTACAGATATGTATTCTCGAAGAATAGTTGGTTATGACCTGAGTGACAGCCTAGAACTAAATGGATGTGTGAGAGCGCTTAATAAGGCCATATATCAAGCTAAAAACATTAAAGAACTCATACATCATTCCGATAGAGGAATACAGTATTGTAGCAATGTATACACACAAATTCTTAAAAGAAAAAATATAGACATTAGTATGACAGAAGAAAATCACTGCTATGAAAATGCAATGGCAGAACGTGTAAACGGAATCCTGAAAGATGAGTTTTATCTCGACCAGACCTTTACAAACGTGGAACACGCCAAAAGGGCAACAAAAAACGCAATTAATTTGTATAACGAAATAAGATTACATTTATCTTTAGACTATAAAACACCAAATATGGTATATAAATTATCAGCGTAAATTTAATTTTAACCTGTAGCCATATTTCAGGACAAGACATTAGTGAAACAAAATTGAAACTACCAACCATGAAACAAAATTTCTCACACTTTTTAGAATTACTTGCAAAATCTGTGACTTTCTGGACCATTGCCCTATTTTGTTATGGCATGTTTCGTTATTTTGGAATAGAGCAAGAAATTGGGGTTACGGTTAACAAAGACTTTGAAGGAGGGGTGGTTTTTATTCGGCCGCTTGTTATACTGACCATTGTTGGCACTGGCTTGGGCGCATTGTACGCTCTGGTAGATTTCTTATTTGAGAAATATGTGTCTAAAAAGATTTCATTAGGGCTCAGTCTAGCATTTAAAATAAGTCTATATCTTATTACTACCATCTTAACTACAACTGCGTTAGGTAGTATTGTTTCTAAGTTTTTAATTATGAATATTCAATTTAAATTTGGTTGGTGGTTGTATGAAAAGCGATTCTGGAGTTTGG
>CAZYQR010000198.1:0-5488 GCA_964649755.1 uncultured Maribacter sp.
AAGAAATCCCTGTACTATTCTTTCTATTGAGATTGCTTCTTTTTTATATGCATCACTCTTAACTAAAAATTTGCGTTCTATTTCTACCATAGAAAAACCATTTCGTTTTTATAAAAATATATAAATCGATGCTGTCTTGGAGATATATTCCAAAGGAATCATTTAAAGGACGGGAAGGTCGTCTTTAACATTGATCCAAAAATTAGGTTCAAAAAGTCTGGAACTCCCTATTATCGCGGCATCTTCCATTAGATTGGATATTTCAAAATCCAACTGTAAGCCGTTTTTTTGCAATTCGCTTTTAAATGATGGCAGAAAGAGCCTACTTGCCTTGGATATGTTCCCTCCCATCACAATAATATCTGGTTGAAACTTTTCAATAAAAGGAATCATAAAATCTGCCATATTTGAACCAAACTCTTTGAAAACGGTTCCTGAATGGTCATTGTTGGCCGCAGCAATTTCTTTAACTCCTTTTACTGAATCTGATGATAATTCATGATACCTATCGATGCACCAACGCGTGGAAAAATAATCATCACTTATCCCAGATTTATATGGCTTATCCCACAAACACCCGCCTTCGGGAACTTCTTTCGTATTTACCTGAGGTATTCCATTCTTAATAAAGGCAGAACCAAAACCTGTACCTAAGGTTACAACGATTATCCTTTTGCAATCTTTTGCCTTGCCTTGTGTGGAAACTCCAACACCAAAAGAGGTGGCATCATTAAGAAACCTTAAGCTGACTTCTTCGCTATTAATATATTTGGGTAATTCATCCGGAATAGAAATCTTGTAAAGACTTTCATATTTGTCATTATCACCTTCGAACATAGCAACTCCCGTTCTGTAATTAAAGGGCCCAGGTATGGCAATCCCAATATTGGCTGTGTTTTGTATTGAAACACTTTCAATGGTACGGTTAATAGCCCTGCTCCAGTTTTCCAGTACTATGTCTTTTGATTCCTTATTGTTTATTTTGACTGAAAATGTTGTCTTGGGCAGAATTTCACAGGTATTTAAATTCACTGCCGCACTAACAATATGGCTTCCACCTACATCTACCCCAATGGCTATTACATCCTTCATTATAATTTTGATTTAGAATTCTCTTTTAATCTCAATATCATACGTAAAATAATCAGTGTGATAATAAACAATATTGCATTCTACTGGCCTATCTCCAGGATCACACACTAATCGCTCCCTTTTCAATATTGGCATATTCATTGGCAATTCAAGAATTGTACTTAGTTCCTTATTAGCTTTTATTGCGGTTATTCTTTCCTTTGAAGTTGCTACAATCGTATCATGGGTAGTCTCAAGAAGTTCGTAAAGTGGGGTTATAAAATTTTCTTCGCCTGTTATCCCTACTCTTGGATGAAAATAGGAGACTGAATACAAATACTTCGCTTCTTTTGACCCTCGGATTTTTTCCAATTTCCATAGTTCTTTAGATTTGGAAACATATAATGCATCACACACTTCTTCAGGCGCTATTACCAGGGAAATATTGACCAAATAATTGACCACTTCAATTCCTTGTTTCCGCATTTCCTTGGTGAAACTGATCCAATTGTCTAGCCTAGTCGTTATTTTTTTGTTGATCACTTTAGTTCCTACACCCTTTTTTCGTTCAATAAGATGTTCATTTACCAAGGTATTCACTGCCTGGCGAACAGTATTTCTAGAAACCCCTAACTTTTTGGCGAGTGTTACCTCTTTAGGCAAAAAACTTTTCCCATTTCTGTATTCGTCCTTATTTATCAAAGCCCTTAAATAAGCCTCAATCTGTGAATGTAAAGGAATAGGGCTCTTATTGTTTAGTTTAAAGTCCATTAGAAAAGATTATTTATTTTGGGAAGCCCATTCTTCCAATTGATTTATTGCAGTATAAAGTACTCCTGCAGAACCTCTGAACGTCCCTGAACCTTTGGGTTTATTATCCACGGTATACCATTCGTAAAATCCATCATTCTTCACCACCCTATCAGTCATTGGCAATAATTGTGCATAGGCATCCTCAACGAAACCATATTTGATCAATTGCTGAACCATTCTAGCTCCAAACCAGGTCCAATCCCCACCATTTTGGTAACTGTACTCAGGATTCATGATCTTATTCACGAAAAAACCATCTGGATAAGGAGGGTATAAGGTTAATCCTATGGAACCTGCGCCAGCTTTTTTCACTCTGGCAACCATTTCATTGAGAGATATGCTGATTTCCTCCTCCGTTAATAATCCTGCCTCTATTGCTACCGCTGTTCCTCCAAAATAATATATTGCATTTTCATCAAAATCTTCAGGAAAGGGAGATCCATTCAAGTAAATGTGTGGAATGAATTTTTGGTCTTTTTCGTCCCAAAGGTGCTTTTTAGAGTTTTCTGCCAGTTTATGGTGAACAGGAAGCCATTTGTTTGTTGAGTCAGGTAACAATTCCATCAAATTATCCAAGGCAATTACAAACATGGCATTATCGTAAATATCAATTGCTTTATGTGTATTCCCATCAATATCCACTCCCCAGCCATGTTCTGGTTGCACATCGCCCCAATCAGCAGTGGTGGCGCCCCAAATCAATCCATATTCAGTAGAAAATCGTTCATTCATAAGAAACTGCATTGCCCATTCCATACGTTGGGACACAGTTTTATCTCCAATTTGAACATCAAGAATGGTTTTGTCACCTGTTGTCTTTATGTACTTGTAGACGGTTTGTATCAAAGAGGTTTCTTGATCGGTCTCTACGGTATTTTTATGACCGGCATAACGAGGTTCCAGTTTAGAATAACTAAAGTCAGTTTCTCCCTCGCCGATTTTTTCAGCGGGTGTAAAGCCGTCGATGATATTCCCATCATCCCCCTGCATTCGGAAGAACACCAAAAGGTTTTCCTTTAATTCCTCAGCAGGATAGACTTCAGCTGAAAGTTCGATAAAGGTATTATAATCACGAATCCATACCTCCCGATAGCCGTCCCCAGCATTGAATCCAGTTTTGACTACCGCTAAAGCTCTGCTTTTTACTTCATTGAATTGTTCATTGGCAAGGATTTTCTTGACTAATTCTTTGTCTTCTTTTTGTGTGGCACACCCCATAAGTAGGAGTCCAAGTACGAAAATTGCTATTTTATTCATCATCTGTTATTTTTCATTTGACATTGAGGGTGGCGGGGTTTCTATTCCCCATTCTATATTGGGCTCGGGACCTAGTTCAAAAACAAGTGAACCTCCTTTCATCAGTTCTTTGTGGTACATCCAGTTTTTGGTAATCGGTTTTTCATTTATAGTGAGCGATTGTATATATAAATTATCCGGGTGTTGGTTTTTGGTTTCAATTACCAGTTCTTTTCCTGAATAATAGTTTTCATCAAGCTTGATGTTTATTCTATTAAACAAGGGACTTCCAAATTGAAATGAAGGATTTGCAGAAGTATGCCCCTGCACATCAAACAGCCCCATGGATGCCATTACATACCAAGCTCCAAGCTGTCCTTGATCCTCATCCTGCCCCACACCGTATCCATGCAATGGTTCTGTTCCATAAAACTCATTGCAAATGGTACGCACCCATTTTTGGGTAAGCCATGGTTTCCCTGAGTAATTAAACAACCATGGGTTGTGCAAACATGGTTGGTTACCATGATTGTACAATTTCTCTACCCCCGAAAAACTATGTATTTCTTCTGATCCACCGCCGAACATACTTTTTTGTGCATTGGCGAACATGGTTTCCAAACGCTCATTGAACAAGGGTTTCCCTATTAAATCAATCAATCCGACAGGATCATGAGGTACATACCACGTATATTGATAGGCATTCCCTTCCTGAAAACCGTCCCAGCCTTTCATCGGGTCAAAATCGGTAATAAAAACCCCATTTTCAAGCTTGGGCCGCATGAATTTAGTTTCGGGATCAAAAAGGTTTTTGTAATAATCTGCCTGCCTCATCAACTTGTCATAATTTGACTTATCATTCCTTTTTTTTGCCATTTGAGCTACCGCATAAGAGCTAAAACTATATTCCAAGGTATGCGAAGCACCAAAATTGAAAACCCATCCGTTTGAGATTATGGTATCCTTATAAGGCACATACCTGTCTTTGACAAAATAGCTTAAGTCATATTTGCCGTTTCCCAAGTTGCGACCATTGTATTCTAGTTCATTCTTTAACGCTGCCTCATATCCCGTTTCTACGTCAAAATCACGAATCCCTACATTGTACGCCGATGCCAATAAAAGTCCTTGAAAATTTGTTTGAACGCCATTGGTGAAGACACCATTAGCTGCTCCATCATGCAGCCAGCCCGTATCTTTATAGAAATCGATATTCGATTGTACATAGTCACTAAAATAATCAGGATATGCCAATGCCCATACTTGGCTTAAATTCCAAAATCCTCCCCAAATACCATCAGTATTGTAATGATTGTATTTAGGATTCCCCATTTCGTTCAATTCTGTACGCCCAATTTTTCCATCGGATAATGGATAATCCCCATTCACATCGTTTGAAAGTCCTCGTCCCAACAAGGCATGATACAAGCCCGTATAAAATTTAACCCTATCTTCTTTTTTCCCTCCTTCAACTACGATTTTATTGAGTTTATTGTTCCAAATTTCCTTGGACTCCTTTTTCACAGAATCAAAAGTCTTTCCGTTGGATTCTGTTGTTAAATTCAAACGTGCATTGGCTATTGAGGTATGACTTAGGCCTGTCTTAATTTCCAAAACCTCATCTTGTTCCATGTCAAATGTCAAGTACAACCCATTGTTGGTTCCAGTGGTTTCGGATGCTCCTTCCTTCTTAATTTCATCAATAAAACTTCCCGATTCCAATGGTTCTTTACTGAGCTTGGCCACGAAATACATTTTGACGGTTTTACCAGGGTCACAAAACTTCGCATATTCGGGGTTGGTTTCAATATAACCTTCTATCTCAGTCTCATTGACCATCCTAGCCTGTGCCAGAATCACATCACTACTTTCTCCCTGTTTATGACCTATGTCGATAATCACATGAGCTTCATTGGACTTCGGAAAAGTGTAGCGGTGATAGCCCACTCTTTCGGTAGAGGTGAGTTCTACTTCCACATTATAATCTGTTAAGCTTACTGCGTAATATCCTGGCCCAGCTGTTTCATTGGCTTTATCAAATCGAGACCGATAACCCCTATCAGGGTCTTCCAAAGTGCCAGGTGTCGTTTTTAATGGCCCAACTGTTGGCATAAATACCAAACCGCCAATTTGAAACTCATGAAAATGACCAAATCCTTCAATAGAAGTATGCCTGTCGTCGTACCCCGTAGGTCCCCATCCGCCTTGACTATTATATGCATTGGTGTGAGGTGCCAACTTTGCCATTCCGAAAGGTCGTGCGGCAGGGGTGTAAAAAAACCATCGCCCATGTACAGAACCTATTTGAGGGTCTACATATTGGGTCAATTCATATAAAGGTTTTTGTTTAATTTTCTTATCGTCTTTG